>JAHJQU010000463.1 GCA_018819005.1 Pseudomonadota bacterium
GAAATACTCAATGTATTCCTGCGGTTAAAATTCTCGCCTTCCTTGTACTTGGACAAATTTGAATGTTCTTCAAAGGTCTCTAAACATAAAAAAAGGATCGTAAAAATAATCAGGCAATTGCAAAACTCAATAAAAGGTGTCTCCCCCGCGAAAGCGGGGGGCAAGAAGTTCTTTAAAAGACTGGATTCTCGCTTCCGCGGGAATGACAATCGCGGACTCTTGCAATTGGCTGTAATAGCTGACTTTTGCAAACATCAGCTGATTGTCAATATAATTTTCTAAGATTTATAATTTATGCGGTAATTTCCGGTGAGTATAATCACAATATGTATATCGCAGGACTGTCGTGTTTTAAAATACCCCCCGGAATGCTGTAAGGGGAAAATGGCCGTCAAAGGCCACCCTGATGGTCTTGCAGCTTTGAAACTTGCAACTTCTTTTTCCGGGAAAGGTATCCCAGAATCAGAATGATCAGGATCGGAATGCTCAGAAAAACGGCATCGTCCATCTTTCCCGGTGATAAATCCGGCATGAAATAATACATGATACCTCCCATGAGAAGGCTGATCCGCAACGCCCTGCCGTACCCCATGAAAGTGAATACCCTGAAAAACGTCATCCAGAGGAATGTCCAGAAGAAAAACTGCATCAAATCAAGAAGCAGGCGGTACCGTAAGGGAATCAAATCCGCAATGGCCCGGATTGCGGTCTTGAGAAGGGAAGTTTCCTGTTTAAAGCGAATGGCAATGACATCCTGAATGGTCATGGAGTTGTCGATGTAGGTGCCTGCCGGAATGAACCTGTCGAGTGTAAAAGCGGATCCCTTTTTGTGCAGATTCTCATTGGTTGGACCGAACGGAAGTTGAAGAACATGCCGCACAAGCAGAACGGCCATAATACAAAAGGCAACAAGCAGGAGCAGCAGAGTGATCTGAGCAACAGTCTTTTTCATGGCATGGGCATCCTTTCCCCCCGTATGGTTCCAGAGGAAAACATTGCTTGCATAGAAACTGAAGTCCGGGTGGCCAGATTCTTAAGAGCGGGGGGCTTCACTTTTACAGGTATATCCTGTAAATTTCATGTTGTTTTCTTAAACGACTCTTTCGGGAAAAAACAATAAGGACATTCATCCGGCGCTTCCCTGCCGTAATGAACATACCCGCAAATCGGACATCGCCACGCAGTCGATTTTTTAAAAGCTTTTACTGCAAGAGGATCTTTTTTCCGGTGAATCGGGAGATCTTCTAATGAAGGCATAACCGACTTATAGCCGGCCAGTACATGCCCCGCGATAATCATCCGCTGAATTTCGCTGGTGCCTTCATAAATTTTATAAAGCCGGATGTCACGGTACAGTTTTTCAACGGGATACATCTTTGTATATCCGTACCCGCCGAATATCTGCAAAGACTCATTTACCACTTCAAGAGCCGCTTCTGTGGCATACAACTTGGCTATGGAAGCTGAGATGGTGGGGTCCATTCCCTTATCTGCTTCCCATGCCGCCTTCCAGACCAGAAGTCTGGATGTTTCAACTTTTTGATACATTTCCGCCAGTTTAAACTGGATAGCCTGAAAGTTGGACAGGTTCGTACCGAATGCGCGGCGTTTTTTGGCATAGCTGATGGCATACTCCATGGCGGAACGGGCGGCTCCCACTGCAAAAGCGCCGATTGCCGGCCGTGTTCTGGAAAAGGTATCCATAGCCAGCATGAATCCTTCCCCCGGTTTGGCCAGCATATTCTCCTTCGGCACACGGACATTCTTAAAATTGATTCCTGCCGTATTGGAACACCGCTGTCCGAGTTTGGGAATAGTTAATCCTATTGTTACACCATCCCATTTTTTTTCGACCAGAAAGGCGCAGATTCCCTTATGCTGGGATTTTGGATCCACGGTGGCAAAAATCGAAAAATAATCTGCGATTCCACCGTTGGTTACCCAGTATTTTGTTCCATTTAATATGTAATCGTTTCCATCTTCGATTGCCGTGCATCGGATGCCTGAGACATCGGAACCCATCATGGGCTCGGATGTGGCGAAACCTATCAATTTAAATTTTTTGGCGAACATGGGAAGATATTTTTCTTTTGCTTTTTTGTTTTTACAGAGTATCAGCGGTTCCATGCCGAGAGCATTATCAAAAAGGGAGGTTGCGATTCCCGGGCATGCTGCGGCAATCTCTTCAACAAGGAGAACTCCTTCAGTGATGCCATAACCCATGCCTCCGTATTTCTTCGGTATCTGGCCGCTTATAAGTCCGGCCTCAAATGCCTTTTTTATAACATTTACGGGCGTTTCGTCCGTCTCGTCATAATATGCGGCAACAGGCAGGACGTTTTTCAGAGCAAATTCGCGGGCTTTTTGTTTCAGATCTGACTGTTTGGGTGTGAGGGTAAAATCGAGCATGACGATATTCCTCCCTTAATGAAAAGAAATTGTTTTCACGACTTGATGTATCGCATTAATCGGCTTTTGCGTCAATATTAAACAGGGGGTTAAGGAGGAAGCGGGAGCCTTGTCGTCAGGTTGACGCCGGTCGAAGTAATTTTTGGTCTGACATAGAAATCCTGTCCCGCTGGGCTGGATCAGAGTCAATAAGAGGTAAAGCGCATAAATAAACTAATTAATCAACAATTCTATTCTTACTATGAGTTCTTTTATGTTAGCGCTTTTTGAGGCCATCTGCTTGCCTCCTATGATGCCCCCGCTTCTTTCAACATCACTTTTCGATACCAGGGACGAGAGAAAAAGTATGGGAATGTTTCTGGTCTGTTCTTTCTCCGACAAGGCTCTCTCAACATCTCCACCGTCCATTTCCGGCATGTCAATATCACATATGATGAGGTCTGGAGACTCCTGCTGAGCCAAGCTCCGGGCTTTGTTCGCTTTTGTTGTATAGACGCATTTCTTATCTTAAGTAATTTATTACAACTGATGGGTTAAGTAAAGATAAAAATATTTGGTAAATATAGCCGGTATGCTGATTGGAAGGATCCGGAGCTGACAACTAGAGCATCAGGAGTATGCCATCTGTCCATAGGGAATTGGAGAGCAAGTGTTCACCGCCGTTTTACAATGGCGCGGGTCTTGCCAGTTGCTTTCTTGCTGTCCGGAACATCGTAGATGAATTTATGCCATGAAATTTCCAAAAGATTCGTACTGCCCCAACATGAAAATGGTTTTCTTATTAATATGCCAGTTTTTTTGAAAGATAATTTGAGGATAGTTCTGCATAATATTTATCTCTATAAATTCCTGTTTTATTTATATTAAGCAAATTCTACAAGGTAAGACATCGGACGATTTCGGATGCTATTCTTCCACCTTTCACTTGGAAATCAGCGAGACATTATCAGGCAAAGGGAATAGCCGACTGGAAATGTCTCCACCTACGAGTCAAGGGTTTTTGATTTTATATTAAGGTGATGATTACCACTTCAAATCATGCCCCTTCAAGTTGAAAACCTTTTTCCCTGAATAGGCTCAAACAAGCCTCAACGACTGTAACATCGTAGTGCGTTCCTTTATCCTTTTCAATTTCCTTGAGCGCTGCATCGATCCCCAAAGCTGGTCGATAAGGACGATGGGAAGCCATGGCCTCAACAACATCTGCCAC
>JAHJQU010000464.1 GCA_018819005.1 Pseudomonadota bacterium
CTTATGAGATCGGTTTCTGTACGTGCGGAATCGTTAAGCCCCAGAGATATTATAATTTTATCTGAAAAACTTGATTCGCGCAAAAAACGCATGCTCCTGCGGATTTCATTATTGTCCGGAAGCATCAGCTCTATATCATTGCCGAAAGAGATAAAGAAAATACCTGTTACAGAAGCAGCAATAACAATAAGAAAGGCTATAGAGATAAACACTTTTGTCCGAACATTTGCTTTCGCCTGAATTAAGGAAGAATTATTTGACACCGGGATTAACCTTCCAGACTGAATCTTCAAGAGGAATGTTCAGTTGAGTATCGACAAATGAAAGATTTGTTGTGTCACCGCTCTTTTCTTCAATGAATATCCTGTTAATGTACTGTTCATCTTTTCTGAAATTGACTGTCACGCTTTTTATCACATTGCCGGCAAAGGTTGCCGCCCTTGGAGTAAATTTCAGGGATGCCGGATTCTCTTTTAAGAGTATTATTTCATATTCTTTCAGAAGGGGACTATATGCGCCGGAAAACCATTCTTGCATCTGGCCTATCGCAGCTTCAAAAGCAGGATTCTTGGAAAGGGATATTTTCTGAACTTTATTTGTATCCTCATCCCATTGGCTGATCATGTCCTGCGAAATAACCATGATATATTTCATAGGTTCATTTACATGCCAGGCAAGCCGTGCAGGTTTTTCTATGTAGATGGTTCCTTTCAGGACAACTTTCTGTTTGAATACAGCAAGCTCTTTCTCCTGAACAAAACCGGTTTTCAAGGTTTTTATTCCCGACATCTTTTTTTCAAGCCTGCTCAAAACTGCATTTAATTCCGTCCGGCTCTTTTCAGGGGTCTGTGAATCCTGAGAGTATCCGCAAGTTGCAGTGAAAAAAAGAAGCAGCAAAATAGTAAATATTCGGATTATCATTGTTTTTCCTTAGTCAGATTCATCAATTTTATGCCAGACCTTGATTTCTCCTCTTGCAAGGACCTGATTGTTCTTTGACACTATTCCTTTGACAATTCCAAAACCTCCGTAGCGCGCATATTTGAAAACCATGATGGAAAGCCGGTCTCCCTCTGTTGCCCTGCCCAGTATTACGAGGTTTTTTGCACCAAGCAGATATCCTTCAGGAGATGCTCCTGATTCATTCATGTTCCTGAACCCGTTTAATGCAGCAATGGACTGGGCTATCATTTCAAGATACGCAACATTATCAACTGATCCGTCATCTTCAATAAACGGCATATCCTTTTTTATCAATGCAGAACAGGAGGCTGACCGTTCAGCCAATGTGTCGAGAGTATCTATTATGCACATAGGCGGCTTTTGCGGTATTATCCCGTCAACCGGAAGAGGCAGCGAAACAGTATCATGTTCTACGGATTTATTTTTGATGCACATTAGATCAGATGCAAGGTAATCACCAGTTACAAGGTAAGCTCTTCCCCTGCATCCGCAGCATATTCCGATATTTTCGCAATAGCGGCACGGGCCTTTTATTTTATTTATTGGATCCTTTAAATCAGAAAGGATTTCACTGTCTTTAATTATATCGGCAAGTTTCTGACTGCGCACATTTCCCAAAGGTATTTCAAGGCCGGGGCAGGGTAATACATAACCGTAAGAAGTAATAATACAGGAAAATCTGTGCCGCACGCAAAATGGCGGATCATTTTTTCCGGAAGTGGCTAAGCATAAATAGTCATCTTTTAACAAGGCTGTTTCTAAATCAAGATTACGGGCAAATGATATAAGTTCCTTTAAGGAGATATAAGACAAAACCTCTTTTCCTGAAAAAATGATTTCCCTGACACCGAGAGCCTTTGACTGGGTAATCACATCGTGCAGCTCTTCCTCCGTAAGCCTTGTATCAGAAAAAGAGCCGTCATTTATGAATATCGTTGAGAATCCAAAGTCCCGGGAAGAGTCAAAATTTATTTCAAGAGCAAGGAGCGCGGTTTTTTGTACAGACTCATTCATTGAATCATAAGCCTTTCCGGAACCGAATGTGTCACTGCAGTGCATCACAGGCTCTTTTTCCCCTCCATGACCTCGATCCCGTCAGCAATTATCTGACGGATACTGTTTTTTAATTTGAAAGGAGTCAAGTCCTTATAATCCTCGAACTTTAAATGGGGAAGTTTGTGTATTCTTATGGTTCCGGGCTTCAGCAGGAGGGTCCCTCTTGCCGGGAGATTTTCATTTCCGGTTATACATACCGGGGCAACAGGGTAGCCCGACTTCAAAGCCACCCTGAAAATTGAGCTGTGAAACTGACCCAGAGATCCGTCTGCCGAGCGGGTCCCTTCGGGAAAAGCGACAATTGAAACTCCTTCATTTAATAGATCTGTTGCTTTTTTGGAAAATTCTTCAAAAGGCATTTCTCTTATGCTCAAATATCCTGCAAATCTTGCCATAAAACCAAGAACAGGGAGCTTAAAAGGCCATATATTTACGACCTGAACGAATTCATATGGAATGCATGCCATTAAGAAAGGATCCGAAGCAGACCTGTGGTTGCAGGTAAATATAAAAGGGCCCTTGCAGTCTGTTGTATCAAGGTCTTTATAAAATACGCGAACGAAAGGAAAAGGCAGAAACCTGATAACCCCCAGTCCGTACCAGGAGATGGCTCTGCGAAATTTTTTCATGCCATTCCGGTGAGAGATAAAGATGGACTGGAAAGCTACAATTGCGGAAAAAACCGGAATTCCAATAAGTGAAAAAAGAATAAAAAGAATATAAAAAATAAAGTTAAAACATATCAGTTTCAAAGCTTCTTTCATTGCTGCCGTTAAAGTGAAGAGGACGCCCCTTCTGCTTTCAATGAGAGAATAAATTTGTATATATCCCCCAGCGTCCGAATGTTCTTAATCCTGCCATCGTTTCTAATTTTCACGCCGAACTTTTCCTGCAAGGCAACCACCAGGTCGACTATATCGAGGCTGTCGAGACCGAGATCCAGAAAAATATTCATCTCCGGCTTCAATTTTTCTTTTTCTATTTCAAACGATTCTTCAA
>JAHJQU010000504.1 GCA_018819005.1 Pseudomonadota bacterium
CTCGTCAGAAGGGGTGTCTTGTGAGTGGGTGGATATCCGTATGCCATGAGAACCGCTTTTTTGCTCATTCCCAGAGTTATAATGCCTTTCTTTATATTTTCCCGATCGGCTTCAGTTGCCTGGTAGTAATCACCGACTCCGGCCTGAATCACTTCAACGGAAAAATACCTGTTGAAAAGCTCATCGATGCTTATCGTATTTGTCTGTTTGTCGTTTACGATCGTAAACATCTGGCCGCTTCCATCAGGGGTAAACCGAATTCTCCTGTTATTAATACTGTGAATACTGACTTTTGTCCCGATAGGCAAAATGGATCCCCTGTGGTAATTTGTGGACAATATGTCGTTTGGTTTCTCATACCAGATATTTACCCTCGTATAATATGTTTTACCGGAAAAGCTTCCAGCGTAGAGAGAGGAACAAGCTAAGGCTAAAACAAACGTGAGAACAAGGCTGATAATAACTTTGTAATTTTTTTTCATGGGCGACTACTTATTTTTGCAGTCTTACAATGGTTTTTATTTCGGGTCTGCAGATCTTGATGCAGTAAATCTCATTAAGATTTTTTGCAGAAGTTTCAACACACAATTTTGCTCCAAAGGGATTATCCTGAAAAATGCATTTGTAAGCAATCTGATTTTTTAACATAAGTGCGGCAGCGGCAAAATTAAATGCGCTTCCAGTCAGCATGCTTCCGAAAACAGGAGAATATCCCGCGATCACTGTATCATAATTAATTATATCTTTGTAGCCCGTTTCGTACGCGGACATTCCATCGGTGTCAATTACAAAAAGATCGGGTTTGCGGGTTATGTTTTGGGAAAAGGATATTTCACCAACCTTTCCATAATTATTACTGCCTTTTTCTTTAGACAGCATAACAAATACCGATCCTTCGCCCGGAACAGAAACCGGAGAATCCGAAAAGGCAAACGGATTGATTTTTCCGTCTTTTGCAATATTCAGTTTCATTTTACATGCGCACTCCATTACCATGCCAAGTTCGTCAGCGCATCCGCACAGGACATGATCGCATCGGCCTTCAGCTATCCATGAACCCGCAAGAATAAGGGCGTTTTGAAACGCAAGCTTAAACTGTGTAAGCGTTACTGTCGGCCCGCGGCTTTCAAGTATGGCAGATACATATGATGCCGCGGCATTATGAACCGAGTTGGAAAATTTCGTCGGAGATACATTCGCGTCTCCATAATCGAGTATATCGTCTAAAAAACTGAAAGTTGTTGTGTGGGGCCCGAAAGCCGTTGCAAGAATGATTCCGAGTTTTTCCCTTTCATTAACGGTAATGCCACTGTTCCCGTATGCATCAACAGCGGAAAGAACCGCCATTCTGCTGAACCTGTCCGCGCGTCTTATCTTTTTTGACAAGGAAGCGTCTGTCAGAGTTTCCGGACCTACCCGGTATGCCGGAATCAGGCCTGTCCTTGAAGGCTCTCTCCATCCCTCTTTCAGGGCTTTTTCGAAAGAATCGATTCCCCGCCCGCGTGTAAAAACTATTCCTATTCCGGAAATATACATATTAAATCTTATGCTCTTTCAATTACTATTGCCGCGTTGTTTCCTCCAAATGCAAGAGATGTTGAAACGGCAAAGCAACCGTTTATGGGCGTATTGGCTGTAACAGGGGTTATCGGTATATCATCATCTTTGCATTCAAAGCCGGCATTTGACGGTATCCATCCCTCTTTCAGCGCTGCTGCCGTATATACTGCCTCAATACTTCCCGCGCCGCCAAGGGTGTGACCGGTATAACCCTTTGTAGAAAGAAATTTTATTTTATCTCCGAAAACTCTAGAAAGAACGGATCCTTCAACCCTGTCGTTATCAAGGGTGCCTGTTCCGTGTGCATTTACGAAACAGATGTCTTCAGGTACAACTTTTGCGTCGGATAACGCCTTTCTGATGGCTGACTCAAGACCTGTTCCGTCAGGCCTTGGGGCTGTCAGGTGGTATGCATCGGCAAATGACCCGTATCCTGAAAGGTACAGGGATGGTTTCCCGCATCTTTTAATATAAAAATCCTCTCTTTCAATAATAAGAATTCCAGCACCTTCACCCAGGTTCAGGCCGGACCTGTTTTTGTCAAATGGAGCACAAAGGGAGTTGCTCAATATCCCAAGGGAGCCAAAACCGCATAATGGAACGCGGTTTATTTCATCGGCGCCCCCGGCTATGGCGATATCGCAGAAACCTGCCTTTAACCATGAAAGAGCTATCCCGATAGCATCGGTTCCAGAGGAGCAGGCATTTACCACTGTGATGGACGGCCCTGAGGCATTGAGAGAGCATGCCACAGATTCTGCGAGGTTGCCTTTTAAAAAGAGGTCAACAGGTTTTAAGTCCGCGCTTCCGGATTTCCGGAATTCGGTGTAAAAAGAAATGTCATTAAGCTGGCTTGCGACAGTTGTCCCAAGGCAAACTCCGGTTCTGAATCCGGAAAGAGGAGCCTGCAATCCCGCGTCGTCCAATGCTTCCTTCAGGGCGGCAAAAGCAAGGCTTCGGGTGCGCATCCCTTCTTTTGCATATTTTTCAGGCAGGGATTTTACCTCAAATACCGGATAGGGCAGAATAGTGGAAAAAATGGAGACCGGAGCGCCATTCCTTTTTCCGTTTTTTATCGCTTCGAGGTTTTGTTCAAGATTAAAACCCGCAGCCGAAATTATTCCTATTCCTGATATTACTATCTTCATAAAAGACAATATGGATTTGGGCAAAAAGATTAAGTTGTTTTTTTGTTTTCATATATGTACCTTGCAAGGGTATCCACAGAATAAAAAATCTCCCTTCCCTGCTTCATATCTTTTACTTCAAGGCCGAAGTTTCTCTGAAGCAGCACAACAATTTCGACGGCATCCAGAGAATCAAGTCCCAGCCCTTCTCCGAAAAGTATTTCATCGTCTTTAATATCTTCCGGCCGGATATCTTCAAGGGATAAATTTTCAACCAGCAGCTCTTTCAGAAGTTTTCTGATTTCAACCAGATTCTTTTCCTTACTTTCTTCCATCCACCAATCTCCTTAATTAGTTTCCATCCGGAAATGGCCCTTTTGAGCGATCTCGACGTCAATCTGCGGGATTTCTTGTGCGACATACATCACGTATATCTCAGCGCAATCCCTTGATTTCCTTGAGCTTGCCCAAAATTGCCTATTTCCAAATTGGAAACATGCATTTGTCCAAATTTAGTTTCCGGATGGACATTAATTATTATTTTTTGACGAGTCCATCATTTTTTATGCAGCTTTTCCATATATCATGAAAAAGAAAACACTGGTATGGGTACTTTTGAATATATTTTTCAAGAATATTTGCATATTCCTGCACCCACGGAATAAGCTGTTCATTTCTTTTCCTGCTGCTTTTACAGCAGGGAACAAATATGTTAGTTACATCAACAGTATAACTATAGGCAGAGTCTTTTGCAGCAATCAGAATCACAACAGGGCATTCGGCTGCCGCAGCTATGGCAAAGGCACTGAACGGGAAAAGGGCTTTTTCACCCAGAAAATCAATTTTAAACGCTTTTGCACCATAGCTCCTGTCGCCCATTATAGAGACGACATGTCCTTTCCTGAGAACGTTCATGATTTCAATAACTCCCCCGAATGCCTGTTCAGGGGATATGATCCTTATGTCTCCTTTTTCATTCCCAACATTTAAGTAATCCTTTACGGCCTGATTTTCCTCTTCCCGCATCAAAAGATATACTCTTTTCCCCAGTTTGTTCAGAGAGGTAAGGGCGATCTGCCAGTTTCCGAAATGGGATGTGAGCAGTATGACTCCGTGGTCTGACTTTTGAAAGAGCGCCATGAGTTTATCGTAACCATTAAGCTTTATATCAAATAGCTGCTTCTTTGAAACAATAGCGGCAAGCCGGTCAACAAGCTGTCTTCCCTGGCTTATAAAAAGCCTGTATGCATGAAAATTCCTTGCCAACATACCACTATCAGGGAATCTTTTGTCAATATAAGACATGGCGGATGATACGGCATGCCTGTCAAAAATCAGATAGTAAAGGCAGACAAAATATAAAAAGCCATATGCACCACGAAGCCCGGAGATGCGAAGAAATATTTCAAAAAACCAGAAACCAGGCCTGTTTCCTCTTTTCCGGGGCCTCATTTTATCAGCCTGGCTATCCGTTTTCACGGGTAACACCCCCTATTTTTTGCAGAAGGCGCCTTGCGACAAGCCTTGCGTGCATGACTGAAATACGGAAATTGTCCAGAAATGGTTTAAAGGATGACACCCTTGATTGCGGTTCCGGATACCAGACTTCTATTGGGACCGTTTTTAATTTAAGCCCTGCCCATGCTCCCCTTGCAAGTATTTCAGCCTCAAAGTCGTAATGTGCCCCATACATCTTAATCATCGAAAGGTGTTTTACAGGATATGCCCTGAATCCGCTCTGGCAGTCACCGATTGAAATTCCAGTTTCAACGCGCAGCCAGAAATTGGCAAATTTTCTTCCGAACCGGCTTGATGCCGGAACATTATTTGTTTCAAAATTCCTGCAACCTATAATAATGGAGGAATCATCACCTGACAGGAGGGGGATAATTTTTTTTATGTCTTCGGGATAATGCTGTCCATCTGCGTCTATGGTTATCATGAAAAGGCCGCCATTTTCCGCTATGAATTTCAAGGCAGTAATGATCGCCCTGCCTTTACCCAGGTTTCTTTCATGGCGGATAACTTTTATGTCGGTATCCTGAAACAGCCTGAAAAGATCTGTGTCCGTGCTGCCGTCATCAACGACAAGAATATTTTTCAAGTATAAACGGCATCCGGTGACAATTGATTTTACGGTGTTTCCGTTGTTATAAACCGGAATAACACACCAAATGCTGTCACTGTTTATATGGTCAGTTTGTTCCATGGGCTCTTTGCCTGCCGGGTTTTTTATCAGCCGGTATAAGCATATCCCACAAGGAACCCGAATATCCGAGTTTGTGCAGAAACCGAAGACTTTCATCCATGGCATCCGGAGGGAAAACGCAATGCCGGATTCCTGCAAACCCTTCTGTCAGGGTCTTTTTCAGCCACTCTTTTTCCAGTCCGGGAGCAATATAATAAACCGATTCAAGCAGTGTGTTTTCCGGGGAAATAATGCCTTCCCTTATTGCTATGCTGTGCAGGACCGTGTTGGGCAGTATCCGTATGCCCATGAAAACAAAAGAAACGGTTTTATTAAGGTTCTTTATGTTTTCGAGGCCCTGTATTACTGTCTCTTTTGTTTCTCCGGGGCATCCAAACATATAGAAATGCGCAGTTGCAATGCCATGCCTTACGAACAAATCATTGCAGGCGACTATGTCTTTAAACCTGAATCTCTTCCCCAGCCTCGTCAAGGTTGTATCCGTAGAGGCGTCAGCGCCTATTTCAACCCCTTTGAGCCCAGTCTCTTTCATAAGCTCTACATGCTTGTCCTTTAATCCTTCAGGTTTGAAAAAGGCGGTCCAAGGTATATAAACGTTTCTCTTTTTCATTTCCGTTACTACTTCAAGATAAGATTCTTCATCATCGTTAAATACTGAATCGGTAAAGAATATATACTTTGCATTGTGATCATTTATCAGAATTTCAATATCATCAACTACTGAGCCCGGATTTCTCGGGCGAATCGCAGAGCCTTCCAAAACAGGGTATGAACAGTAAATGCACTTGTGGGTGCAGCCGCGTTTTGTCTGTAAAGAGGCGATACTCCCGCTTTTAAGATAAAACCGCATGATGTCCGGATCATAGCAGGCCGCAGGTATATCTTCCCCATCCATGTAGTTTGAAGACCGGATACACCCTTTTTCGGGAAGCTTTCCAAGCGCGGCGTTATTGACAAGCCCGACCATCAGCGATTCACCTTCTCCGATGATTCCGTAGTCGGCGCCGACTTCACTTAAAATTGTTTCAGGCATTATTGAAAAAGCCGAACCCCCCAATACAACCGGTGAATTTGTGACATCGCGGATATCTTTAACGATATCTTTAACGGCATCAATATATCTTTGCTCATTCATAAGGTTGACATTATCTATGTTCCTCATGGATATGCCAATAATATCAGGCTCAAACGATCTTAATTCGTTGTCCAAAGCCTCAAGGGACATGTCGTTTCTTAAAAAGTCGAACTGGGTGACAAGATGTCCGGCTTTTTTGAGTGCGGTGGCAATCATGCCGATTCCCAGCGGATATACATAATATGGTGTGCTGGCCACATTTGCTCCGATCAGCAATACTTTCATCGGATTATAACCCCGCTTTTTGATAACTTTCTGGTGCGACCTGAGGCAGTAGATCCTTTTTTATATGTGCCGTCACGCTTTTCCTTTTCAATCACCTTTATATACAGCCTCGCCATCTGAATTTCCTTGCACAGGCTTGAATAGAATGCTTCCCATGCATACTCATACATTTTCTGAAGTGAATCAACACTCATCTTCGCGGGTTTGAAGACAACCTCACCTGACGTATAACGGGCCCAGTCATTATGCAGTATTCTGTTCTCTTTTTCCAGCTGGCTTCTTATGGGAGTGTGCGGGAACGGTGTGAGTATCGTGAATTCTGCAAGATCAAGGTCGATTTCCAGAAGGAAATCCACAAGCCTTTTTATATAATCCTCATCGTGGTCATCGGTTCCAAGTATTATGGTTCCTTCAACACCTATACCGCGGTCCTTGAGCCGTTTGACTCTTTTGCGAATATGGTCCGATGTGTCAACAATTGCCTGGTAAACATACCAGCAACCTGCTTCAGCCGCCAGATCGAGTATTTCATCATCGTCCTTTATGGGATGGGATATCCATTTTTTTTTCAAAGGGGCAATGGCTTTAAAGAGGGCTTTTTCCCACTCGTCATTCTGCGCCAGAGAATTATCGACAAAAAACAGACGGTTGTTCTCAATGCTTTCTATTTCCCGGACAACAGCGTCTATGGGGCGCGGTCTGAAATTTCTTCCCCCGAGATATGGTGTGCAGCACGGAAAACAGTTAAACCTGCAGCCGCGGGACGCATGAATAAGATCGACCATCTGGACACCGCGGAAATTGTACAGATCCCGGTTTAATATGCTCCGGCGCGCTGTTCCTATAAGAGATGTCTCCGGAAAATCAAGATGGAAATCATAGATTTTTTTCAGATTACCGTTGTTGAAATCATTTATAACTACATCAAAACGCCCTTCAGCCTCGCCGATAAAAACCGAATCGGCGTGCATGGTTGTCTCTTCGGCATGGAGCATTGTCGCAATTCCGCCGAATATCACTTTTTTACCGCAAGCCCTGTATTCGTCCGCTATTTCCCAGGCACGGGGCATCTGGCATGTCAGCATGACAGAGATGGCGATTAAATCGGCATCTTCGCCGAAATCAAGCTGCTCAACATTTTCGTCACAGAATGATATTTCTATATCATCGTTTACAGTCGCTGCAAAAACGACAGGCCCGTGAGGAGGAAGGTTAAATTCGGGCTGATTTTTTAATTTGGGCCATCTGGGGTAAACAAGCTTAATTTTCACAAAAGTCCTCTTTTTTTGTAACTATTCAGCCACAGATCTACGCTGATCATCACTGATATTTTTTCTTTTATTATCATAACTGCTCAGGAGTCAGAATTCTGGCTCCTGCTCGTGAATAGCTACTGTATTTAGATCTGTCTGCGTTCATCTGTGTGAATCTGTGGCTGAATGTTGCGTTTATTTAAGCAATTCCTGTTCCGGTTATTTGATAACAGATTATGCCAAACCGGTTAAAGCTGTTATTATTTCGGAAAAATTTGATTTGTCTGCTGCGACAATCACAGATTCAAGGCTTAAACTCTTTCCGGCTGAAACCGCATCTTCGGTTTGCAGAACAAAACAGAGCGCATTGTTTTCTTCCGCACTTACCGCAAGGATTGAAGGTATTTCGCCTTCCGTGATGCTTTTTCCGGCAAAACTGAGAAGAGAAGGTATCCTTTTCTCATTAAAAAACAAATGAAGCAGGGGGCCGCTTAATCCAAAGTGAATTGAGGCTTCAGCCATGGGTATGGACGGAAGCGTGTAGATGAACAGGTTGCCTCTCGCAAGAATTCTTCCGCTTTCTATGTAATCCTGAAAGTAATTCATATTTGACTCAAGACATCCTGCTTCATTTGCGCCAAAAATGCCGATATCCTGTTTATGTTTCACCGAATAAGAGATGCTCGCATCTTTTAATGCGAGAGCTGCACTGAAACAGGTCATTTTCGATATTGTGTCAAACCTGCTGAAGTTTTTTACAGGACAGGAAAAATAGGATTTATGCTTAAAATAAGAATAAAGAGTTTCAAAACCTTCATGAGTCTCATTAACCTTGCTGATTAAACAGCCGTATCCCTTCCGGGTGAGCCACCCTATGCCGGTTACAGCAATCATAATATCTTTTCCGATTTTTTTAAAACAAGAGCGGAATTGACTCCTCCAAAACCCGAGTTTGTTGAAAGTGTCACAGGACTTTCAAAGGATTGCTGTCCGGAAGAAACCCAGCCTTCTGCTTCCCGGTCAGTATCACTAAGATTTACGGTGGGAGGAACTGTCTTTTTATTCAAGGTTTCGAATCCGATTATGATTTCAAGGAGACCTGCGGCTCCCATTGTGTGGCCGGTTCCACCCTTTACTGAATAAACGGGCACCGGATTATTGCCGAAAACCTTTTTTATCGCTTTCATTTCCATTGAATCATTGTAAAGGGTTCCGGTTCCATGGGCTGAAATGCAGCCAATCTCATTTTCGGAAATTCCGGCTGATTTCATGGCATTCAAAACGGCATTTGAAAGGCCGCTCCCGTCCTTTGAAGGGCCTGTTATATGATTCGCGTCATTTGTCAGTCCCCAGCCCGCTATTTCTCCCAGCATATCTCTTTTTTCCCTCACAGCTCTCTCTTCGCTCATAAGAAGCATGAAGCCTGCTGCTTCGCCAAGGCTTAAGCCGCGCCTGTTCTTATCAAAAGGCTTTGCCATATGCCTGTCAAGTGCCATCAGGGAAGAAAATCCTGCGGTAACAAACTCTGAGACAGAGTCACATGCCACAACAAGGATAGAATCACGCTCTTTATTGCGTATCATGGATGCTGCTCTTGAGACTGCCGCACTGGAGGAGACACACGCTGCTGAAACAACCATTCCGCTGTCACAGGTTCCGGCAAGGAGCATGATCTTGTTCAGCAAATGATCAGGTCTGCTTTTTATTGCTTCATGTTCCATGTTTATTACGGATCTTTGTAAAAACTCTATCTCACCTGTAGTCGTTGCCAGAATAACAAAAGTATCGGAGGGTATTTCAGGGGCAATCTTTTTCAGAAGCGGCGTCAGCATCTGCATTACAAGAGATTCATCGCTGCTCGGTTTAAGATACGGCACTGTTGCCGCATTATCGGTTTGCATAAGACACGTTGAAAAGCGGTCTATGCGGCGAATGGCGCTTGTTCCGGATAAAAGCCCTTCCCAGCAGGAATCGGTTCCCCACCCGTATGGGGTTACCATGTCGAATGCTACTGAAACCGCTTTTAACGAGGTCATTTCAGTACTCCTGATTTCCATTTTTTCCGGCATCTTTCAAGGAGTTCCGGAGATGCTATCAAAGCTTCGCCGCTTGCGCCATCCGTAAACATCTGTACCGTGTACCCCGTTGCTGCTATGCTTCCGTCATTTTTAATTATCGAGTATTCCGTATTGAGTCTTGCTCCCTCATTCCACATCAGTGATGCTGTGACAGTAAATTCTTCATCGAGTAAAAGCGGC
>JAHJQU010000076.1 GCA_018819005.1 Pseudomonadota bacterium
ATTTCCGCCCCATTCTATATCTCTGGCAAAAAGCGTAACGCCGTTGTGAAGAAAATTAAAATTAGTGGTATCAGCGCCGATATTTACCATAAGAATGTCTTCCTCTGATCCTCTACGATTTAACCTGTATATCCTCTCCAATGAAATCATATCCAGATCGATAAATACAGCTTCAAGATTCAAATCAGTAAGAAGACTAATGATTTTATCAATTTCTTTTTTCAGTGAAACCGCATAGAGAACGCGAATCGCTTTCTTCCCGTTTTTTTCAAACTCATCCACAACCTGAGAAGTGAGCGTTACTTCATCAAGCGGATAGGGAATTGATGTTTGAATCTCAAAAGGAAGTGCCTTTTTCAATTCTTTTTCTTCCATATAAGGCATTTCTGTGTAGCGGGCAATGACTTTTTTTCCGGAAAGCGAAATCCCGACTTTATTCGTCTCAAAATTTTGCTCGTGCCATATATTATTAATTGCCTGTTTTAATGAAATGTCGCTTTCTTTATTCCCCTGAATCACTTCCGAATAACCTGTTTTATTCAGTGATATTTTCCCATTTGCCCGCATTATCTTAACGGCTTTTACAGAATGACTGCCTATATCCAGGCCTATGACTTGTTTATTGAAAATTGACTTTAAGAAATTAAAGTATTTCATCTACCTTCTTCCGGTGAAGGTAAGATTCTAGCTGGCAGAATATGCGGTGTAATATAAGTTACCAGCTCCGACTTTCTCTTTGAGGTAGATGTGTCGCCAAACAGCCAGCCGACTATGGGAATGTCTCCCAACAAAGGTATTCTCTTTGAATTTTTCTGGTCTTCCGATTGTATCAACCCGCCTATAACTATTGTTTCACCATCATAAACTCTGATGGTGGTGTCAACTGTTCTTTTTGTAACTTCAGGTAAACCCTGCGCACCGGGTACAGCGCCGCTTACTTCCTGATGAAGTTCGGTTGTAATCTCTCCGAGAGAATTAGCCCACGGCACTATACGCATAACTATCCCGGCCTGAATTGACTGTAAACTTGTAATGGGATTGTCTTGTGTACCTGAAGTAATTTCATAGTAACCCACCCAGCCGACATTGATACTTGCCTCCTTACCGTTAATTGTAGCTATCTGAGGATTGGCTCTGACTTTTGCCTTTCCTTTGCTCACCTGAGCTTTCAAGGAAACAGAAAAATCCTCGGGAAACATTCCCACGCCCTTAAGATTTATATCACCTCCGAGTGCGCCAGTAGCCCCCAAAGCTCCCTTAAAACGCTTATTCTGATAAGACCCAGACAACCCGAAATCAATTGCTTTGGAATCGGTATATTCCACCACCAGTACTTCTATCATCACCTGCTGAGGCGCCTGATCGATTATTTCGATATATTCTTCTATATCTTTTATCTGCGTCTCCGTTCCTATGGCGACTATGGCATTCTGGTTTTGCAGCACTTTGATATTGGAAGCGGGAATGGTCACGGGCAGTAAGGACAATATCTCGCCTGTTTTTAGATATTTCAGCGGAATATATTTTTGAGAAGAAAGTATTGTAGCTGATGGGCTGTTAAGGGATGATTGCCCCACCATCAGAATATTGCCTTCTCTTTTATATGCGTACTTGGTTCCGGCGAATATCATTCTCAATGCCTCATCCAGTAAAACCTGATTGAAACGGACATTTATCGGCTCCCTGACAGAGCCGAAAATAATAAGGTTCAGACCGCTCTGCGTAGCTATCTGTCTTATAATCTCACTTAGTTCCGCGCTCTGAACATCTATGCTCAGCAAACCCTCATTAACATTCAAGGTAAGGGATTTGCCTTTCTCCAGAGCGCTCACCTGATAAATGCCGCCTGTTTTGGTTATATTAAAGCCATTGGCATTAAGAAAAGTTCTGAGCCCCATATCAAAAGGAACCTTGTCTATATTAATATTAACTTTTCCCTCAACGGATTTATCGGCGACGATATTAACTCCGCTCTGACGGGCTATCTCAATGAGCACTTCCCGTACATCAGCGCCTCTGATATCAAGATTCAGCAAACCGTTAGCGTACGAAATCGTATAGAGCTTGCTTTCTTTTGCCTTGAACACCTTATAGATATTCTCTTCTTTTTTGTAGGTGAACCCGTTGGATTCAAGGAGTGTCTTCAAGCCCACCTCAAGCGGCACTTCTTTTAAATGTATTGTGACATTACCCTGCACATCCGGCTCCGTAACGATATTAATTCCCTTTGATGCCGCGATGGCCCTTAGAACATCTTTTATGTCCGTGTTTTTAAAATCAAATGTTACGGTATTTGATACCGGAGCATTTGAGCCGGATAACGGATTAGAAGTCTCTGCCGAATACACCGGAGTATTCATAAGACATAGCCACAATCCTATCACAAGGCTGCCGCTGATATATTTTCTAATTTGCATG
The DNA here is from genome assembly GCA_018819005.1 of Pseudomonadota bacterium. GTDB lineage: Bacteria > Desulfobacterota > Desulfobacteria > Desulfobacterales > RPRI01 > RPRI01. The sequence goes on from JAHJQU010000076.1 coordinate 2,419, forward strand.
CACAGATATTCTATAAAATTTCAGAAAACTATTACAGTGGTGAGGAATTATTCTAAACGACGCACAGAAGATTCTTGGCACTATTAAAGATGTCTTCCAGTCATGCATATTGGAAACACTTTCTACTTTGATATATTTGCAAGTCTTTCCTGAGCTTTACTCTGCCACTCTTTGTCAAAATCACCTGTCATTACTTTGTTATAATATTTCCTGGCTTGAGAATAATCCTTTTTCTCTTCGTATAATTTTCCCAAATAGTAATATACTGACGGATACTGCTTTAACGCAAGAGATTTCAATAAAAGTTTTTCAGCTTCCTCAAGCTTACCCTGCCCCAAATAGCAGCGTCCGGCATAGTCATAATATGCGTTATCATTTAATTTCTTTTTTTGCTTCCGTGCCAGATTAAAATATTTAAGCGCCTCAACATATTTGCCTGAATTTAAATAGGCGTTTGCTACGTGGAAATAAAAAATATAATTATCGGGATCGATTTTTCTATCAATCATCTTTTTGCCGGATTGAATTGCTTGCTCATATTCTTTTTTATCCATATATATTCTCAGCAAAAGCGGATAAACATCAATATACTCAGGATTTTTCCTAATAACTGTTTTACAAGCTTTTTCGGCAGCGTCATACTGCTTATTCTTTTTATATAAATACGCTAATTGATAGTTTACTTCAGGGTTATTTTCCTGCAATCTTGCGGCTCTTTTATAATGATAAATAGATGCTTTATCATTTCCTATCGCTGAATAACTCTTTGCAATAATCATATGCCCAATGGCATAATCTGGAAATTTATCTAGTAGAATATCATATAACTCAATTGCTTTTTTATACCTATTTATATTGTAACAAATATGCGCAATTGAACTTTCATATCTTAAGTCGTCCTCTTTTTTTTTGTGCGCGCGTAAACCCTCAAAAAAAGCAATAAGTTTATCAGCGTTACTGCGATCTGCGGAAGTTCCAAAAGCGCGTTTTTCAAACGGCTTTAACTTTGTCCTCTGCCCTTTATTGACATAATAAGTCCAAATCATATAATTCGGAATTGGATTATCCGGTTCTTCTTTAATCCACTCACTGCTGATTTTAAACATTTTTTCAGG
>JAHJQU010000465.1 GCA_018819005.1 Pseudomonadota bacterium
CGGCTACGAGCGGGTGCAGGAAATCGAAGACCCGGAGTTGGCGACCAAACGTACCAAGGCAATTTATCGGGCCAAGGGATATTCGGATGACTGGATTGAGAAACGCATGCGCGGCATTGCCATCCGGGCCGAATTAACAGACGAGTGGAGAAACAGGAGCATCAGGGAGGAACGTGAATATTCGATCCTTACCGCTGAAATCTCCAAGGCTGCTTTCGGGCTGACTCCGGCCGAATACAAAGAATTGAAAGGGCTGGAGCGTGAAAACCTCCGCGATCACATGAACGATCTGGAACTGATTTTTTCCATGCTGGGCGAAGCCGCCACAACTGAAATTACCAGAGTTCAAGATGCTCAGGGGTTTGACGAAAACCGCACCACTGCCCGAAAGGGCGGGCGTATTGCCGGTGATGCCCGCGAAAAGCTTGAAAAAGAAACAAGGAAAAAAGTGGTTTCACCAGAAAACTATCTAAAAATATCACAAAAAGAAAAAAAGCGGCTGCCAAAATCTAAAAAGCTTTTAACGGAATAAAACAACGGCAGATTTCCGGAAGGCATGCAATGCCACCGAACAATCGGTTATGCAAGGCTTGCGGCCAAGAAGGACTCCAACAGGAAACGGCGGGAGAACGATAAGGCGAGTGTGGCGGAGCAGACAGTCAGACCAGAATACGGGTTGATTAAGACTGATGGCTGTTTTGTGATAGGATTCGGGAAGGGAGATAAATGGATTTTTATGCTGACGGAAACAAGAGTCAGAAGCTGATAACGCATATTGATGGCGTTAGGAATAATGCATCTTTATTTTCCAAAGCTTTTGAGTGTGAAGCTTGGGGCGCATTATTAGGTGACTGGCACGACTTGGGAAAGTTCATGGAGGCGTTCCAGCGATATATGCTTGAAGATGAACAGCGTATTGAGCATGCCGTTGTAGGAGGGCGGTACGCAACAGATCAATTTGATGACCCTCTTCGCAAATTGGCCTTACAGCTTACAATTACTTGTCACCATACCGGACTGCAAAATAGCGAAGCTCTCAGACAACGATTAGTCAGTGCGGCACAATTGGTACGCGATGCTATCAAAAATGCGCCGAATGATTTATTGCAAAGAAAACTTCCTGAGTGGCCTGAGTGGTTGATCCCCCCAGTTGTTACCTCTGAAGAAAAGAAAATAAATGAGTGGAAGAGAAGCTTGGAATTTTGGATACGAATGCTTCATTCCTGCCTGGTTGATGCTGATTGGCTTGATGCTGAAAAACGGGATTCAGATGCACCAAAGAGACCTGATTTCCCTTCGATTGATAAACTTAGAGATAAGCTGGATGGATATATTGATGCAAAAGTTTCTGATTCGAAAAAAAATAATTGGACACCAGTCAATGCTCAAAGAAAAAATGTGTTGGATGCTTGTCGAGAGTCTGCAATTACTAACACTGGATTTTTTTCATTAACCGTTCCTACAGGTGGCGGAAAAACACTTTCCGGGATGTCCTTTGCTTTAAATCATGCTGTAGAAAATAAAATGAAACGTGTGATTGTTGTGATCCCTTATACAAGCATTATCGAACAAAATGCATCTGTTTACGCAGAGGTTTTTGGGCGCGAAAACGTAATTGAGCATCACTCAAATATTGATCCTGAAAAAGATACAGAAAGAAACCGGCTGGCATCAGAGAATTGGGATGCGCCTATCGTTGTCACAACAAATGTTCAGTTTTTCGAATCATTGTACGCAAACAAAAATTCCAGACTTCGGAAACTCCATAACATTGCCAAGAGCGTCATTGTTTTGGACGAAGTGCAATCGTTGCCACCTGGTCTGTTATATCCGATATTGGATGCAATACAGGAATTGCGAGAACATTACGGTTGTTCAGTCGTCCTTTCGACAGCAACTCAACCAGCCTTAAAGAAACGTAAATCATTTGTGTGCGGTTTGGATGAGGTAAGGGAAATTATACCGGATGCCATGACGCTGTCGCGAGATTTAGCTCGTGTGAACATTGAATGGGAAACAGGCAGCGCAATAGAATATTCAGATATTTCGGAACGTATCCTAAAAGAAAATATGCAACGTGTTTTGGTGGTCACACATAAGCGTAAGGATGCCCGAGTGCTTGCCGGTTTGCTACCCGAAGATACTTATCATCTTTCAGCATCAATGTGCCCTTCGCACAGAAAAGATATTCTTAAAAAAGTAAAAGAGTTGCTGGAAAATGAATCTTCGACTATTCGGTTAGTAAGTACCCAATTAATCGAGGCGGGGGTAGATATTGATTTCCCTGTCGTTTTCAGGGCATTAGCCGGTCTGGACAGTATTTCACAGACGGCAGGGCGTTGTAACCGCGAAGGCAAAGATATTAATGGAGGTCGTCTAATTGTCTTTCGCGCACCAACAGAACCTCCGGCTGGAGTTTTGCGCTTGGGAAAGGGTATTATGGAAAGTTTACTTAATTCCAGTGAATCTGACGGCGTTTTGCGGGGCGACGATGGTTTTATAGACTTAACGTCCCCTGCAATTTATGATACATACTTTCGCCTGTTTTATTCTGGTGTTCAACTGGATGGTGCAGGGGTTCAAAATGCCCGCGCAAGTCTGGATTTCCCTGAAGTCGCAAAGCGTTTCCGCATGATTGACAGTGCTACATATCCCGTCGTTGTTCCTTATAAAGATGCATATAACAAACTGGAGATTGTCCGTGATAAATTCAAACCATCGCGGGATGACTTCAGATCACTTCAACCATTTATTGTTCAAATATATTCTCCGGAGTTTCAGGCGCTGAATAACGTAGGCGCACTTGGATTTATACATGAGAAAGCGTTCTGGTATCTATCGCCGCCATATGAACGGCTTTATGATGAACGATTTGGTTTGGTTGTGTCTGAAGAAAATCTTTTTCCTGATTATTCAAAATTTAACGTATGAGTGTTTAAAGGAGGAACTATGAACAAACGGAGAGGTCCGACATTGAGCCTTCGGGTAAAAGGCCCGCTTGCGATATTTACGCGTCCTGAACTTAAAACAGAACGGGTGAGTTATGAGGTTCCAACTCCTTCAGCCGTTCGCGGAATATTTGAAGCGATTTGCTGGAAGCCCGCTATTCAATGGCATGTGGAGCGCATCTACGTGTTCAATGAAATATCCTTTACTGCGATAAAACGGAATGAACTGAATAGTAAAGGAATAATGCCTTCAAAGCAGATGATGGACTGCGGCATGAGAGAATTTACGCACGGGATATATGGCATAAATGTAGAGGATGACAGAGCGCAGCGAAATACGGTGGCTTTGCGGAATGTTGATTATCAGTTTGAGGCTTTTTTTACGCTCACCGAGAGAGCTGGGGCAGATGATAATATCTATAAATTTGTTGATATGTTTACCCGACGTGTGAAAAATGGACAGCACTTTCACCAGCCCTATTTCGGTTGCCGGGAGTGTATAGCTGAGATTCTTCCTCCTATAGAAAAGCCGGAAGAGCGTTCAATTTCTATATCCAAAGAACTTGGAATTATGCTTTGGGATATTGAGTTCGGAGGTGGGGAGGAACGGCAAAATACGCCCCTTTTTTTCAATGCAAAAATCGAAAACGGAAAAATGGACATCCCATTGCATCCAATCGGTCGGGAGGAGGTGTCGTATGATATTGAAAGCGCTTTATGATTTAGCACAACGGGAAGAGCTTGTGCCTGATCCTAACTTTGAAATTAAGCCGGTTTCGTGGGTTATCCGAGTTGGTGATGGTGGACGCTTTTTGGGCATTGTGCCGTTGAAACAAGCAGAAAAGATTCCTGAAAGGTCAAAGAAAAAACCAAGAATGTTGGGTGCGCCAAAATTAGTTCCTAAACGATTAACCAGTAGATCGGGGAAAGACCCTCAAGCTGAATTTTTTGCCGATAACCCGTTGTATGTTTTGGGCAAATCAATTCCTGTCGATAAATATAAACCCCCAGCTTGTAAGACGCGTCAAGGTATGTTTGCCGACAGATTAAAGCCATGCGCAGAAGAATCAGGTGATATTGCGGTCAAGGATTGCACATTGTTTTTACAAAAATATGCACGTGGTGAATTAGAGGTTGCAATACCTTCAGAGATGAAAGGAAATGACCTGATTGCCTTTTCTTATCAAACTGAAGAAACGTTTGTTCATGAGAGGCCCGCTGTTGTTGAATATTGGAGAAATATCAATACGAATAACCACAAAGAGCAAGAGGATTCTGTATGTCTCATTACTGGTGATTTCTGCACACCGGCCAAGAAGCATAAAAAATTGAAAAATGTACCTCAAAAGAAAATCAGCGATATTGCTTTGGCACCATGTAACCAATCTGCTTTTGAAAGCTATGGTTGGGAAAAAGGTGAAAATGCCGTAATAGGAGAGATATCTTCCGATTTTGCAATGATAGCTCTAAACCGACTTTTGCATCCCAATTACCCCGACCCACAAGATCCAAATCAGACCTTATCGAAGCAAAATGTACATTTGAGCTCAGATACGGTGGTTTGTTATTGGACACGAAACAAGAGCGCGTTGTCCGATTCTTTTGGTATAGCCATTGAGGTGGATGAAGAAAAGGTAGAAGCAAAACCAGCGCAGGTTGCGGAGATGTACAAAAGTCTTTGGAAAGGCATCCCCTATAAATTGGACAAGCCGGATGAATTCTACTCGTTGGTTCTATCTGGTGGCCAGGGACGGGCAACGGTAAGGGATTGGATAGAGTCGAACACACAGCATGTAGTGGATAGTCTGGCACAATATTTTGCAGACTTGAGAATTGAGCGTTGTTGTCCTGCTCCTAAAAATGGAAAACATCCTGAAAGCTTTTCGCTGCCTTTATTGCTTGAGTCGCTCGCTGATCCTAAAGACCGCCGGAAAGAAGGCATCCCTTCTGCGATCGGCGCACAGTTCTACCGGGCATCAATTGACAAAAAACTATTGTTTCCACAACCAGCATTTAGCCGAGCAATTTTGCGTTATAGAGCTGAATTGGGGAAGGAGAGGGATCAGAACAAGGGCTGGTTTGTAAAGAATTGGAACGATGCCCGAGCGGCAATTATTAAAGCGTATCTAAATCGAAAATGCCGGAAAGAATTAAAACAAGAGGAGGTGTTAGAAAAAATGAATCCAACCTGTACAGATAAGGGGTATTTGCTCGGACAACTTATGTCCGTATTGGAAAAACTACAGACAGAGGCCCTGGGGAGTGTTAATGCGAGTATCATTGATCGTTATTTTTCAGGAGCTTCTGCGTCTCCCAAAAGCGTATTTGGAAGTTTGCTTAGAAACGCACGACATCACGCCCGCAAAGCTAAAGATGAATCAAAAAACAAAGGACAAATATTTAATTTGGAGCGGTTAATTGACCAAATTTGCAGCCAGTTTGATGTTTCTTTGAAGAAAACAGAAGATCCAAAAGCCGTCTATGAGAATGGATTCCCTGCGTATCTTTCCCAAGAGCAACAGGGAATGTTTGTTTTGGGATACCATCAAATGCGCAAATGGCTGTGGATGACACGCGAAGAACGGGATATCTGGAATGACGAACATTCCGATGCTTCCCGTGCATATTTATGGGAAAAGAAGGAAATGATTTAGAAAATTCAACTAAAGAAAAAGGAGAAAACAATGAGTGATGTTATTAAAAATCGTTATGAATTTGTTTATCTGTTTGATGTAAATAAAGGAAATCCCAATGGAGACCCTGATGCAGGGAATGCTCCTCGTCAGGACTATGAAACGGGGAAAGGATTAGTTACGGATGTTTGCCTGAAACGGAAGATTAGAAACTATGTTGATATCATGAAAAACAACCAGGCTCCTTATGAAATTCATGTAAGAGAAGGAGCTTTTCTTTCCGAGCATCATAAGCGCGCACATTTGGCGATCGAAAATGAAACGATACAGATGATCGTTCCTGAAGATTTGGTAGCTGAGTTAAAGGCTTTTGAAGCATATCCGGATGGAATCGTTTTTTCTGATAGTGGTGACCGGCCATGCTTGGTTTTATCTTTAGCTGAGTTGGAAGAAGCAGAGAAAAAGGCTAAAGCCCTGAAAGAGAAAAGTAAACTGGCAGATGCCGAGAACACGAAACTGATATCGCCCGCCGCAAAAGCAAAACTCCGTGAACTGTTCATTGATTCAAAAGAGAAGAAAGCGGCACAGTGGATGTGTAAAAACTTTTTTGATGTTCGCACGTTTGGAGCAGTTATGTCTACTGGCGATATGCGATGCGGACAGATTAGAGGGCCTGTCCAATTTGGATTTGCGGAAAGCATTGATTCAATTGTGGGGAAAGAAATACCAATGTCACGAACGGCTGCGGTAAGCGTTGATGCCCCTGATCAAAAAGGGTTAGGTGCTCGAAAATCAATTGTTCCTTATGGGTTGTATCGGGTTCATGGATATATTTCTGCACATCTATCAAGTCAGACTAAATTTTCAGAGGATGATTTGGAAATGTTGTGGTCTGCAATGATGAATATGTTTGATCAAGATACTGCGGCTGCTCGAACTGGGATGCACGCTCAGAAGTTGATCGTTTTTAAACATAAAGGAACCGACGATGATCCAAAACAGAAGGCACAACAAGCGATGCTTGGGTGTGCCCCTGCGCGTAAACTTTTTGATCTTGTCAAGGTAGGGCGTGCTGAAAAAAAAGGTGATGGAAAGGAGTATTCTGAAATACCAGAAAAGCCAGCTCGTTCATTTGAAGATTATACGAAAATTGATTTTGCCGATGTAAAATCTAAGGCAGAAGCTTTGGGCGTTGAAGCAATTGAAATGCTGTAGTGTTAATATACTAAGAAAGGATTTAAATGCCTAACCAACAAGACCCTCCCAGACTCATCCCGCCCCACGGTGGCTATAAAGACCTGCAATCTTACCGGATGTCGGAGATTGTCCATGACGCCACGGTGGTATTCTGCAACCGATTTATCAGCATCCGCTCCCGCACGCATGATCAGATGGTGCAGGCGGCAAGAAGCGGCAAACAGAACATAGCCGAAGGGTGCATGGCTTCAGGCACTTCCAAGAAGTTCGAGCTTAAGCTAATCAGTGTAGCGCGGGCAAGCCTGGAAGAACTTCTGGTGGATTATCAGGATTATCTGCGGCAGCACAATCTGCCGCTTTGGGGCAAGGAGCATCCGAAAGCAAAAGAAGTCAGAGGGCTTTGCTATAAAAAGGATAGGTCGTATATGACGTATAAGACTTATATTGAAAACAATCCTCCTGAAACAGCAGCAAACACAATGATCTGCCTGATTCATCAGGCAAACGACCTGCTTGATCAGCAGCTTCGCGCTTTGGAAAAAGAGTTTCTGGAAGAAGGCGGCTTCACCGAAAGGCTCTATCGCACCCGCTCTCAAAGAAGAAAGGCATAGGTCTTATATGACCAATATGACCTATAAAGACCACGAAGATGACCTCATCATGCTCTCCGCCCTGCAGCACATGGTTTTCTGCCCGCGTCAGTGCGCTCTGATTCACATTGAGCAGGTTTGGGCTGAAAACCGCCAGACTGCCGAAGGCAGGATCATGCATGAGCGGGTTCACGAGGAAAACAGGGAATCGCGCGGCAACCTGCGGGTTGAATACGGAGTGCCACTCCGGTCTCTCCGGCTTGGATTAATCGGGAAGGCTGATATAGTCGAGTTCCACCGCATGGAGGATGGTACATGGCAGCCTTTCCCGGTGGAATACAAGCGTGGTAAGCCAAAGGCGGACGATTGTGACAAGGTGCAGCTTTGCGCTCAGGCGCTATGCCTGGAGGAGATGCTGAACGCCCGAATTCTGAAAGGGGCGCTTTTTTACGGTAAAACACGGCGAAGGCTGGATGTTTCATTTGATGAGAAACTCCGGCAAAAGACCGAAGAAACAGCCCGAAACGTCAGGGTACTGTTGGACTCGGGCAGGACTCCTCTTCCGGTTTACACAAAAAAATGCGAAAGTTGTTCGCTGGTTGGAGAATGCCTGCCGAAAACAATGGGTAAGCGGCGGTCGGTGAAGAACTATCTGGCAAAGGCATTGGAAAAGGAGTGAAATGGCGGGTATGACAACATTAAAACAGTTCATATCGGGTCTCGACACAATTCCCGTTATGACATCATGGTATCTGGCAGACATCTGCGAAGCGAAAGGCAAACAGGAACTTTATAAAAGCCAGTCACCGCAAAAATTGAAAGCGCTTAGAGAACATGCCCTTATTGAAAGTGCTGTTTCATCCAACCGCATCGAAGGGGTTGAGGTCGATAAAAAGCGTATCGGCACGATCATTTTCGGCAAATCGCTTCTTCACGATCGGTCGGAAGAAGAGGTTCGGGGGTATAGTGAATCGCTTAACCTTATACATGATACGGGGTCAAATCTGCCCATTACTGAAAAAACCTGCAAAAAGCTGCACCACCTGACACGTGGCGAAATTTGGGACGCCGGCCAATACAAAACAAAAGATATCGATATCATTGAAAAGCACCATGATGGAACATCGGTCATAAGGTTTAAAACCGTTCCGGCGGGCCAAACTCCCGACGGCATGAAAAATCTGGTTGTCTCATGGCATGAATGCATCCGTAAAACAAAGGTTCCTCCGCTCGTGGCGCTGGCAGCCTTCAATCTGGATTTTTTGTGCATACACCCTTTCCGTGACGGGAACGGCAGAGTCTCACGGCTGCTGATGCTTCTGCAATGCTATCATCTTGGGATTGAGGTCGGAAGATATATCAGTCTCGAAAGACTAATTGAGCAGAATAAAGAAAGATATTACGAAACATTAAAGCTCAGTTCGGATGGATGGCATGAGGGCAAGCACGATCCCTGGCATTATATCAATTTTGTCTTTTTTATTCTCAAGAGCGCTTACAAGGAATTTGAAGAAAGGCTGGGCAAGTTGCCTCACCCAAGGGGCTGGAAGACGGCGATGATTCATGACGCTGTTAAAAGTTTTCCCGGTGATTTCAGCGTTGCCGATATATTGAGTAAATGTCCCGGCGTTGGTATCGATATGATTCGCAGGGTGCTCAAAGACCTTC
>JAHJQU010000505.1 GCA_018819005.1 Pseudomonadota bacterium
AACAAGGGCAATGCTACTGTGCTTATGCCCGTTCCCCAGGTTGACGCAATTCTCGAAAGCATTCAGCGCTTCGGCGTGCGATGGATTCTCGGTGTGCCTGCCCTGTACCGGATGATTCTTGATAATGACAGGCTCGATCATTATAAGCTCGATTCGCTTCTCTATTGTTTCTGCGGCGGCGATGTGCTTCCCGCGGAGATATATAACCGCTGGGAGAAGCGATTCAATATTCCGATCTACCAGGTCTATGGATCCACCGAGGTGGGACACGTTTGCTACAGCAGGATCGACAAGAAGCCAAAACCCGGAACCATCGGCCTTCCCTTAAGAAGCCGGGAATGCATGATAGTAAACCCGGCTACGCTGGAACCGGTCTCTTCCGGTGAAAGCGGCGAACTGCTCGTATCTTCACCTTACACCATTAAAGGCTACTGGAATAAGCCGGATGAAACAGAACGGACCTGTGTTTCGATCGGCGGTAAAGTCTTTTGCCGCATGGGTGATTTCGTGAGTGAAGATGAGGATGGGGAGCTCTATTATGTGGAGCGCAGCGCCGATCTCATCAAGCATAAAGGCTACCGGATATCGGCCTCGGAAGTAGAAGCCATACTTCAGGATCATCCTACGGTTATAGGCGCCTGCGTGGTGGGCGTACCCGATGCGCGAGTAGGCGAACGGATAAAGGCCATCGTGGTGCTCAAAGAAGACGCGCGGGGTGTCGGCGGGTCGGACCTGATTAAATGGTGCCGCGAACACCTGGCTTCCTATAAAGTTCCCGCTTATATCGAATTCAGGGACATGCTGCCCAAATCGAAGGTAGGCAAACTGCTGCGCAGGGAGATCCGGGATGAAGAGCGGCGGCGCGTCTCCAAGGATTAAGGATCAGAAGCCTGTAATCCCCAAATAAATGCGTTTGCTTGTTAAGCATTAACCGGATCTGGGAATTTCCCCCAAACAATTTGAACGAGCTCCAATCGGAACATTATTCTGGCAATCGCTATAGAGTTTCCATCTCTTCAACGCGCCTCGCGTCAGAATCATAGAAAAAGGAGCCGATAAAGAAGAGAATTCCCGCAAGGACGGCAAAAACAGGCAGGAAAACCATGGCTTTTTCAAGCCCGAAGGCATCGGACAGGGCACCGATAGCAGGAGGTCCCATTGCACTCCCAAGTATATGCTGAATGATTACGCACAAGCTTAAAGAAACGGCCCTGAGACCCGGGTGTACAACATCCTGGGTAACAGCGACGGCAGCAGGCACGAAAGCAACCGCTGCAATGCCAGCGGCCAGGAGAACTGCGTATTGAATTCCTCCGCGATAAAAGCTGAATGCGATAAAAAGCAGAGCCCCCGTCACGCATGAGGATAACGAAGGGAAAAGGAGCCGGGCATTTCTCCTGCTTTTAAGCCATCTGTCCGCCAGATAGCCTCCCAAAGGAGCGCCGATAATAGCAAGGAGCATTACTATGCCCCCTTTTGTTGCTGCCCTGCTCATGGATATTCCCGCTACCCTTTGAAAATAGCTGGGAAGCCATGTCAGCATGGCCGTGGTAACAAAAGTATTGGCCGCAAACGCGAGGTTGTTAAATAGCAGCGTTTTATTCCCCAATAAATGCCTTGCGATTTCATTCCACCGCATCCTGGCTTCTCTCTTTTCATCTCCGCTGCCTGTCAGCTTTGTGAGCGCAATGGTCTCGTAATCCCTGACATAGAAGAACAGCAAGGCCACAATAATGCCGGGCAGGGCGACAAGACCGAATGCATGCCGCCAGCCGAAACGATCGGCAATGATTCCGCCAAGAGCAATACCAAGAGCACTCCCTAAAGGTATTGAAGCGTTCCATATTCCCAGAATCTTCGCCCTTTTCTCCTTGGGGAAGAGCGCTGATATCATGGCAGTTCCGCCCGGAGCATAACCTGCTTCACCAAGGCCGATGGCAGTTCTGGCCGCGAAAAGCTGTCCGAAATTTTTAGTGAAAGCGCATGAAAGGGTGGCAACACTCCACAATACGGCCATCAAGCCTATGCTTTTAACCCTGCTCCACCTGTCGATAAGAATGGATACAGGCAGGGTAAAGATAAGAATCGACCAGTATACGGCGGAAACGAGTAGACCGCACTGAGTGTCCGTGATTCCCCATTCCTGCTTGAGGAAGGGAAAAAGCGAGACTATAACCAGCCGGTCTAAATAATCGAACATGTATAGCAGAAACAGCAGGGTAAAGATGAGGTTGGGGGACGATATCAATGACTTGGTTTTCGGAACTGAAGAATTATTCATAGAGTCCATATTTTTTTGTAGCCTCAAACATTGCAATGCAGTTTTCAGGGTTGACTCCCGGATGAAGCGAGTTGGAATCGCAGAGAATGTATCCTCCGCCAGCCGCTGCAACTTCAATGGCATTTTTTACTGCGGCCTCAACCTGGCCCGGAGTGCCGAAGGGGAGAAGCTCCTTGCAGTCTATATTACCCAGCAGGCAGATTTTATTCCCGTACTTATCCTTAACCTTTTTGAGATCCATGTCTGCCTGTGGTTCCAAAGGGTTGAGACCGTCGTATCCTGATTCAATAATGATATCCATGATGGACCAGATATTGCCGTCGCTGTGTCGCACAACCTTCAGGCCAAGTTCGTGGGCACGGTCAACCAGTTTTCTGTTGTATGGATTGACAAACTCCATGAAATGCTTCGGGGCGATCAGAAGGCTT
>JAHJQU010000077.1 GCA_018819005.1 Pseudomonadota bacterium
GGAAGTTAGATGTGCTTTGACCGTTCGTTCGGAGATCTTGAGATTGAACGCAATTTCAAGATTGGACTGGCCCTGGGCCACCAGTTCGGCAACCTTATGCTCTGCTGGGGTCAAACCGGCCAATCTTTGCCCGGATTCCAGCGCGCCCTGTTCCTTTAATTTGGAATAGGATTCCAGAATCAATTGCTGTATGACCTTCTGTCCCAGCCAGACGGCGCCGCCTGAAATTACACGCATCGCCTCGAGGAGCCGTACTTGAGAGATATAGGTATTCCCATATCCCACAATCCCCATCTTCAGGAAAGCGAGCCCCTCTTCCTCATTCGGCTGATCGGAGAGGAGGAAAAATTTGCTCTGGGGGACCGCCAGACGCAGCTCGGAAAAAGCGGCCATGTCAACAAGGGAACGATGCAGAAGGATCAGATCAAACTTTTTTTCCGTACATCGGATATTCAATTCCCTCAACAATGTCACCTGTTCCAGCTTGTATTGACCGCCGAGGATACTTTCCCACCTCGTGATAACGGACTTGTTCGCGCTACATAACAATATGACCATGGGATCACCTCTCTCTTAATGCCATATACTTGGCTCTTAGTACAGGTTTCAAAAGGTAGGAGAGCACCGTTTTTTTGCCTGTCAGGATGTCGACGGATGCGATCATACCCGGAATAATGGGTAAAGGATTGGTTTGGGGTCCGAGATAGCTCTTGTCGGTCCGTAACCTGACCAGATAAAAGCTGTTGCCCTTTTCATCCGTAATGCTATCCGCGCTGATCTGTTCCAGTTTCGCCGTCAGACCGCCAAAGATCGTGAAATCATAGGCGGTGAATTTCACCATAGCGTCCTGGTTCGGCCTCAGGAAAGCGATATCGGAAGGCTTGATCATGGCCTCGACCAGCAGAGTGCCTTCCAGGGGAACGATCTCTATGAGGTTCATACCGGGCTGAATGACGCCGCCGACCGTATTAATATGGAGACGATTGACCGTACCGTTTACGGGGGATTTCACAAAGGTTCGATCAAGCCTGTCCTGCAGGGCAATGGATGTGGCGGAATCCTCCCCGAGCTGCGCCAGTACCTCGTTCAATTCCGACTTGGCCTTGTTGATGAAGGCAAGCCGCAACTCTTTCAGGGCAACCTGACTCTCCTCGATTCTGGATTGTGCCCGGGGAATCGCCTGTTTTGTCTGTTCTATCTCACCCTGCATTTCGCTTGCCTGACGTTCAAGACGGAGGACTTCCATCTCCGAAACGGCGCCCTTGGCCACAAGCGGCTTGGTCAATTTCAACTCTTCCTGAAAAAGAAGAAAGGTCTTGTTCAGCTCCGCAAGTTTGGAGTTGAGCTCTCTCAATTCATGATTGCGTTGATTGTATTGCTGCTGTTTTATTTCCAGACTGAATTGAAGCTCCTTTTTCCTCGATTCATAGAGCTCCTGTTCGCGGATGCCGATCTCCGGTTGTTCGGCCATCACCTCACGGGGAACGCTGAAGGGCGAGCCGCTTGTTTCCGCCTGCAGGCGTGCCGCCTTGGCCTTGTTGGAAAGGTGTTTTGCCTGATTCTGCTGAACCGATGAAGAAAACCGGGTCTGATCAATCTTGAGAAGCAACTGGTCTTTTTTTACAGTATCGCCCACATTAACCAGAATCTCCGAAAGAATCCCGCCCTCCAGATTCTGGATAACCTGTATCTGGCTTGCCGGAACAACCTTGCCCTGTCCCCGGGTCACCTCTTCGACTTCCGAAACGGAGGCCCAGAAAATGGCAATTGCGGACAGAATCAGAACCGCCCACAGAATTGCCCTGCCTCCTCTGGGAGACTGGGCCATGACTGGCGACCGGATATCGGTGACAAGATCGATATCCTCAGACGGCATGCGGTAGAACAACTCGTTTGATTTCGGTTTTTTTTCAGACTCAGACAATGGTATTCTCCTGCCTACACGTTAACCCTGCCTTTTTTCAGCGCTTCCAGAACAGAAGCCTTGGGTCCATCCGCAACGATCACGCCGTTATCAATGACGATAAGACGATCAACCATTTCAAGGAGTGAGGCCCGGTGCGTTATCAATATCAGTGTTTTCTCTTTGATTACTTTGGATAAATTGTCTTTCAAACGGATTTCCGTCCGGTTATCCATGTTACTCGTCGGTTCGTCTAAAACAAGCACGGGCGGATCCATCAGCATGGCCCTTGCCAGAACGACGCATTGCCTTTGTCCTCCGGAGAGGCCCCTGCCCAATTCTCCGACCTCCATGTCAAAACCAAGGGAATGCTTCTTGACAAATCCATCGACGCCGGTAAGCTCCGCTGCGCGCATAATGGTGGTGTCATCAACATCATGAGTACCCATGGTTATATTGTCTCGGACGGTTCCGCGAAAGAGTATGAGATCCTGGGGAACATGGCCTATAAAACTTCGCAATTCCGCAGGATCGATCTGCCGTATATCGGTTCCATCCATCGTGACCATGCCGCTGATAGGCTCATATAAGCCAAGGAGCAGTTTGCCCAGAGTGGTCTTCCCTGAACCGACAGGACCTATGATGCCGACCTTTTCACCGGCGGAAATTTCCATGGTGATATTGTTCAGGACTTTTATTGTCTGCCCCGGATAGGAAAAAGTAAGATTCTTCACTCCTATGGCGCCCTGAAAGCGGGTTCTGAGTAAAAACGACTTGCCGACAGGCCTCTCCACGGGAAGAGCCATGATATCATTCAGTGTTTTAAGCGCTTCCCTGGCGCGTTGGAAACGGGTGGCAAGACTGACGACCTGTCCCATGGGTGCGATAACCTGCCGCGACAGGATGACCATGGCAATCAGACCGCCCTGCGTGAGAGTTCCTTCTGAAATCATATAGACGCCGGCGATAACAGCCGCCACCACCACCGCACTTTGCACAAAAAAAGCA
>JAHJQU010000466.1 GCA_018819005.1 Pseudomonadota bacterium
CATCCGTGCCTGTGCAACCACAACCTTTGGATATGCCAAGACAGGTCATTATCTTTATCCCGGTGCCGATTATTCTGGTGAAATTGAAATCATAGATATAGGCATACCGACGTTAATTGCCGACAGAATTTCACCGAAACAGCATCTTCTTTCAAATGAAATAATAGGCTCTTATCTTAAACCGAGAGACAAAGATGCACACAAGGGGAGTGCCGGCCATCTTTTCATAGTTTCCGGTTCGTCTGGAAAAACTGGCGCTGCTGTAATGACCGCAACAGCGGCCATGAGGGCGGGGGCCGGCCTTGTGACCATAGGAGTTCCAAAAAGCCTGAACCCTGTGATCGAATCAATGGTTCTTGAAGCAATGACATGTCCTCTGCCTGAAAATAGCGAGGGATTTCTTTCCGAATCGTCATTTGACGCCATAATGCATAATCTTGCCGGAAAGAAGTGCCTTGCCATGGGCCCGGGTCTTGGAACTGACCCTTCGACAAAAAACCTTGTTATGAAAATTCTTCGTGAGTTGAAAATCCCTGTTGTTCTGGATGCGGACGGTTTAAATCTGCTGGCAGGAGAAACCCGGTTACTTAAAAAACTTAAGGTTCCGGCTGTTTTAACTCCGCATCCCGGTGAAATGTCAAGGCTTGCAGGGATTGAAATTGCAGAAGTTCAGCAGAACAGGGTTGCCTGTGCCCGGAATTTTGCCCGGGAATTCAATGTTTACCTGGTACTCAAGGGAGCGGGAACCGTTATTGCGCATCCGGATGGGAGAGTCTTCATAAATCCGACCGGAAACCCCGGAATGGCGTCGGGAGGCATGGGGGACATTCTCACAGGCATTATCGCCGGGTTTATCGCTCAGGGATATCCGGTGGAGGAGGCTGCCCAAATCGGGGTTTACCTTCACGGAGCAGCAGGAGACGATCTTGCACAAAATATGGGGCCGTTCGGTTTTCTTGCATCCGACCTTTTGAAATCCATACCAGTTCAGATCGGGGTTTTGATGAACCAGTAAAAAGTCCATATTATCTCTTTTATGTCATTCCCGCGAAAGCCCAGAGACGTCATTCCCGCGAAAGCGGGAATCCAGGAATATAAATGAAAACATTTTATGTTTATATCCTGTGTAACAAAAAAAATGGTACATTATACACAGGTGTGACATCAAACCTTATAAAGCGGATATATGAACATAAAAATAGCATGGTTGATGGTTTTACAAAAACATATGATATCCATCATCTGGTATGGTATGAAAACCACATGACAGCTGAATCAGCGATTACAAGAGAGAAACAGATAAAGAAATGGAACAGGAAATGGAAACTGGAGCTTATTGAGAAAAACAATCCCGAATGGAATGATTTATATGAAAGACTTTAAGGAAATTTCTGGACTCCCGTTTTCACGGGAGTGACGGAAAAAAGATAGGGATTGACGAATTTAAACCTTTTACAAGAGTACTATTGATGGATTCTGATGACTTGGCCAGAGTTTATGATACCTTATATATAATGTCCGGCTCCCTTATAGAGACACTGTCTCTTGGTGAAAAAATCGGCAGGAAGCTTGACTCTAAATTTATAATAGGTCTGTCCGGAGAACTTGGAAGCGGAAAGACATCATTTGTCCAGGGGCTTGCAAGAGGACTTGATGTTCCGGAAAGTTATTACATCACAAGCCCGACCTATTCACTTATTCATGAATATCCCGGGCGCATCCCCCTTTTTCATATTGACCTTTACCGTATCAGAAGCAGGGATGAAATCGAAGGGACTGGCCTTTACGAAATACTTGACAGATTCGGAATCTTTGCTATTGAATGGCCGGACTATGTATTAAATGATCTTGGCGCGGATTTCCTGTCGATTCTCTTTGAGTTTGCCGGTGACGATACGCGAGAAATACGCATAGCGGCAAATGGAGAGAAAGCCGCAAAACTGATGAAAAAGCTGTAGATCGTGGATTGTGGATAGTGTATAGTGGATCGAACAACGAACTACGATTCACGAACGACGAACAACAATCAACGAAATTCGATGTACGAAGTACGGCTTTTCGAATTACGATTTGCGAACGACGAATCGCGAAAAATTCAATAATGAGGAAAGAAAAGAGATGAGTTTAATTGTTCAGAAATATGGCGGAACATCGGTTGCCGATATTGACCGGATCAGAAATGTCGCGAGGCGTGTTTCAAAAACATTCGATGAAGGAAATAAAGTAGTTGTAGTCCTTTCGGCCATGTCGGGTGTTACAGACAGTCTTATTAAAATGGCAAACCAGGTTGCCTATGCTCCTGACAAGCGTGAACTGGACGTTCTGCTTACTACAGGAGAACAGACCACAGTTGCTCTCCTTGCAATGATGTTGAAAGGCATGAACTACCCCGCCGTATCGCTCCTGGGACACCAGGCCGAAATTCTCACGGACAGCGATTTCGGAAATGCAAGGATTGCAGGAATCGGGGCCAGACGTATAATGGACTTTCTTGATGAGCGGATGATAGTTGTCATTCCGGGTTTTCAGGGAAGTGATCAGAATGGAAATCTCACAACTCTCGGGCGCGGAGGATCGGATACTTCTGCGGTTGCAATAGCCGCAGCTCTTAAAGCGGATATGTGCGAAATATACACCGACGTGGACGGAATATACACTGCTGATCCCAATATATGCAAAAAGGCAAGAAAACTTAACAGGATTTCCTATGATGAGATGCTTGAAATGTCGAGCCTCGGCGCTAAGGTTCTTCAGATAAGATCCGTTGAATTCGCAAAAAAATATGATGTTCCTGTTCATCTCAGGTCATCATTTTCTCTGGAGGAGGGAACCATGGTTGTTAATGAAAATTCAGATATGGAACGCCTTGTGGTCTCCGGCGTAACTCACAGCAAAAATGAAGCCCGCATAACATTGAAAAAAGTCCCGGATCAGCCCGGCATAGCCGCAAAAATATTTACACCTGTTGCCGATGCGGGGATACTTGTTGACATGATTATTCAAAACACCCGGGCTGAAGGAATGACCGATCTTACCTTTACTGTTCCAAAATCTGATTATAAAAAAGCGCTTGAAATTGAAAAGAAGGTTGCAGGGGAGATCGGCGCCGAAGCCGTTTTCGGAGATGAAAATGTTGCCAAGGTTTCCGTTACAGGTGTTGGGATGAAGAATCATTCCGGTGTTGCAGCAAGAATGTTTTCGGCTCTTGCGAAAGAAAATATCAACATAATGCTGATAAGCACATCTGAAATAAGGATATCCTGCGTAGTCGAGGAAAAATACGCCGAACTTGCGGTCAGGGTACTCCACGCCGAATTCGGACTGGATAAAGAGTGACGGCTGTGTAGAAAGTCG
>JAHJQU010000078.1 GCA_018819005.1 Pseudomonadota bacterium
AAGAGAAAGGTAAAAAAGACCATGGTGATTACAAAAGGCGGTATCATCTCTTTAAACAGGTATCTGTTTACAATGGAGTTAATCTTCATTTTGTATCGCCGGCGCCAAACTGCATCTGATACAGTTTGCAGTATTCTCCTTCTTTTGCAATGAGCTCTTCATGTTTCCCTTCCTCAACTATACGACCGTCAACAATTACTAATATTCTATTTGCATATCCAATTGTTGATAATCTGTGGGCAATCACAAAAGTGGTTCGCCCCTTCATGAGGTTTTCGAGCGCTTTTTGGACCAGCCTTTCAGATTCTGTATCAAGTGAAGAGGTTGCTTCATCTAGAATCAAAATGGGGGCATTTTTTATAAGAGCCCTGGCAATACAAATCCGCTGTTTCTCACCCCCTGAAAGACGGCTTCCCAGTTCTCCAATCATGGTATCGAGTTGATCTGAAAAGCCCTGGATAAAATCATAAGCGTATGCCGCCTTTGCTGCTGATTCAATCTCTTCATCCGATGCTTTCAGATTTCCATAAGCTATATTGTTTTTTACCGTATCATTAAAAAGTATGGGCTCCTGTGTCACTATCGCAATCTGATCGCGCAAAGAGGATATTGAGGCCTTTCGTATATCAACTCCATCCACAAGCAGAGAACCGCTGCTGACATCATAAAACCTCGGTATAAGGTTAACAAGAGATGTCTTACCGCCTCCACTCATGCCAACAAGTGCAATAATCTCTCCCGACTTAACCTCCAGATTGATATCTTTTAAAACCATTACATCCTTATACCTGAAAGAAACATTGTCGAAAGTGACGTCATGAGAACCACGTCTTAATACAACAGGATTCTCATCCTCTTTGATATCCGATTGCCTTTCTATTATGTCGAATATCCTGTCTGTTGCCGCAAGCCCCTGCTGAAGCTGATTATTAAGCTTGCTCAGTTTCTTAACCGGATCATAAAGCATTACGACAGCAGCAAGGAATGAGACAAATGTTCCGGTGGTATAGGTTCCGGAAATAACCCTGTATCCTCCGTACCATATTACAAAGGCTATTCCCAGTCCTCCCAGGAATTCCATTATTGGAGAAGAAAGAGACTTTGCTCTTACCTCCTTCATTTCAAGCTTAAAAAGCAGGAGTGTTTTATCAAAAAAACGTTTTTTTTCATAAGCCTCCATGCCGAATGCTTTGACAATTTTATTTCCGGCAAACGTTTCATGGAGGAAGGAACTCATGTCCGCAATCGCCTCGAGGCATTTCCTGCTGACCTTTCTTACCCTTCTCCCAAGCGCCACAATAGGATAAAAAGCGAGAGGTAAAATAATAAAAGCGAATAATGCGAGGTCCCAGATCTGGGTGAATATAACGATTGTAAGACCCGCAATCGTAAAGCAGTCTCTCACGGAACCGGTAACAACCGAGGAGACCATCGCTTTAATGGTATTAACGTCATTGGTAACGCGGGACATCAGGGTTCCCGTCTTTTCTTTATGAAAAAACGAGAGAGGCAGATCCTGTATATGATCATACAGCCGGTTTCGCAGGCGTCTTATAATATTCTGGCCTACATGGCTCATTAGATATTCCTGGCCGTATATTCCGAGGCCGCGTAAAAAATAGACTATGATGACGGCGATGGGAATAAGTTTAAGCATCCTGGCGCCTTTATTGATAAACACATCATCAAGGGCAGGCTTAATTAAATATGCCGAAACAGCCGTTGTTCCGGCAACAATGAGAAGACACATTGTAGCCATAAAAAGAGTAACCCAGCTCTCTTTTATCAGCTTTATGAGCTCAGCATGTCTTGGTTTAATAAATGATAATGATTTTTTCTTTATCCCCATTTATAATAACCTTGTTTGACGGCTTTTCACTCATCCGTAAGCATTAATATGGCTATATCTGCAACCCGTTCTGAAGCTCCGGAACCACCAAGAAGATTCCTTATGCCAATAAGCTCTTTTCTCATCGATTCAATTTTATCGTGATCGCCCAGAATTCTTAAAACTTCATCTGCTATATTGTCGGGAGTAGCCCTTTCCTGAATCAGTTCAGGAACTATCTCCCTTCCTGCTATAAGATTTACAAGACAGATATTCGGAACCTTTATCATCGCTTTGCCGAGTCGGTAGCTTACAGGTGAAACCTTATATATTATAACCATCGGAATTCCTGCAATGGCAGCCTCGAGGGTAACAGTCCCTGAAGCGGCCACGACAAGAGAGCAGGTTTTTAAAATCTGATCCGCTCCGCCTGAAATAATATCATAATCATAAGCGCGGTGTTTTTCTATTATTTTTTCAACATATTCCCGTTCCACCGTCGGCGCAAGCGATACCGCTATTTTTACCCTGTTCATTTTTTTTACAATTAATGAAGCCGCTTCAAGCATAACCGGAAGATGCCTTGCAATTTCACTATCGCGTGAACCGGGTAGCAATCCTATTACCACTGGGGTATCTTTCTTTTCGTTCAATTTAACCGGCGACAGGCTGCCGTCAAGAAGAGGATGCCCGACATATGATACAGGAACGCCATGTTTTATAAAAAACTCCTCTTCGAAGGGTAGGATAACAGCCAGATGATTTACAAGTTTTTTTATTTTTTTCACCCGTCCCTGCCTCCACGCCCAAACCTGAGGGCTTATGTAATACAGGACGGGTATGCCGAGCTTTTTTGCAGTAGCGGCAACTTTAAGATTAAAATCGGGAAAATCAATCAGTATCAGAAGGCCCGGCTTTAAACTTTTAAGAAGCCTTTTTGCGCCGGCCATACCTTTAATAAGAGAAAAAACCTTTGAAAAAACCTCGGTTATCCCTACCACGGCAAGAGTCGATGCATTCTGAATAATTTCGACTCCGACATCTCTTAGCGCGTCACCACCTATGCCGCAGAAATGGAGATCGTTATTTCTATCTTTCATGGCTGAAACGAGCCTTGCCCCGTGAATATCGCCTGACGCTTCGCCGGCGATTATCATAACACTTTTCCGATTAATAGGCTGACTCATATAATCAATCGTCAAAAAGCTGTTTTTTTGAAGAATCGATCTGCTCCATTACGCTTAAGGCCACCTTCAATGCGTCACGTCCAACCTGACCGGTAACTTCCGGGACCTCACGCCTGCTTACCGATTTAACAAAAGCTGTAAGCTCATCTTTCAAGGCGTCACTCTTTTCAAAACAGATCTGTTTTATCTCCATGCCTGGTATAATGCTCTCATTTTCATCCTCTTTTTTACGTACAACGGTTATTTCATGATTTGCGAAATCAACCGATATATATGCATCCTGCTGGAACAGCCTAATTTTGCGTTCATTTTTTGTCGAGATTCTGCTTGCTGTGACATTCGCAACACATCCGTTCATAAATTCAAGGCG
This sequence comes from Pseudomonadota bacterium, assembly GCA_018819005.1. Lineage (GTDB taxonomy): Bacteria > Desulfobacterota > Desulfobacteria > Desulfobacterales > RPRI01 > RPRI01. Next base: position 3,386 of record JAHJQU010000078.1, read on the forward strand.
TGTATTTGCTATGTCGGCCCGGCCTGTTATTACCGGAATCCCAGCGGCATGAATGCTCTTTATTTCAGATCTGACAAAACCGGATATTATATCTATGTCGTGTATCATTAGATCGAGCACTACACTCACATCCGTGCCTCGTTCTTTGAAAATACTTAAACGATGCGATTCAATGAACCTGGGGTTTTTTACAATATTCTTAAGCGCAAGAAAAGCGGGATTGAATCGTTCCAGATGCCCGACCTGTATGATAAGTCCCCTTGCCTCAGAAATGCTTATCAGTTCATCCGCCTCACGAAGGGTTGTCGTAATCGGCTTTTCGATAAGAACATCTATGTCATTTTCAAGAAAATCCCTGCTCACCTTGTAATGGGCGGGAGTTGGAACAACAACGCTGACGGCATCCACTTTTCCTATCAGATCACGATAATCGGTGTAGGCATTCGTCTTCACCTTTTTCGATACGGTCTCCGCCTGCACTCTGTCCGAATCCGCTATTCCGACAAGCTCAACATCATCCATCTGTGAATATTTATCCGCATGAAATTTGCCGAGGTAGCCGGCGCCCACAACACCTACACGCAGTTTTTTCATTATTTTACTTTCCTGAAATTGCGACAATGCTTATTCCGAATCTGTCGGCAAGCATGACCATCTCTTCCTTATCAAAAACAACTGCTTTTTGAGCCTCAACAGCAAGGAGTTTAACTCCCGATTCATGCATTGTGCTTATCGTTTGTGAGCCTACAGCAGGCATATCGAATCTTGTATCCTGATTCGGCTTGCAGACTTTAACCATCACGGATTCCCCGTTTCCAAGTTTTCCTCCTCTTCGGATAGTGGCATCCGTGCCGTCAATAGCCTCAACAGCAAGAACAGAACCACCGCACACAACGACACACTGGCCTATATCAAGGCGGCCTATCTCTTTTGCAATATGCCATCCTATATCTATGTCCGCCTTTTCCGCCCTTGTCGGCTTTCGCTTTGTCCAGCACCCCTCTTCCGCCAGAAGATACGGAAGTAAAAATGTTGAGGATTTTATCATGATGCCCTCTTTTTCAAGCAACCCGGCAAACGCGCTCAAAAGTCCGTCATCATGTGTGCTTTTCATACGCGCCACCAGTGAAATAGCTTTGATATCGGGCCTGACATCGGAAAACATCCTTGTTTTTTTTACTGCGCCAAGCATCACTGCTTCTTTGATTCCGTTTTTTTTAAAAAAACCGATCAACCGCTTAACCTGCCCGAGATGCATCCATTCTATTACCTCAACATGCTCTTTGAGCGTCTGTTCCGCTTCATTTATAAAAGCCGCGGCATATACTAAAAAGCCACCTGATTTGGCTTTCTTTGAAAAAATTATGGGGAACTGGCCGCTCCCCGAAATGAGTCCGATCTTTTTTGTCATCAGATTATCGTGTAACTCCACGCTGGGAAGATTTTATAAAATCAATGAAATTTACAACCTCAGGAATCTGCTCGACCTCAGCCCTGACTCTTTCAATCGCCTCATTCATTGTAAGTCCTATCCGGAATATTATTCTGTATGTTTTTTTCAGCAGAGATAATGTTGTAGGCGAAAATCCATGGCGCTTGAGGCCGACGGAGTTCAAGCCATGCAATTCCGCCCTGTCTCCCGCAGCAATGACATAAGGGGGCACATCTTTAACAACTGCCGATTTGCCGCCGACAAAAGCATATTCTCCAATTTTGACAAATTGATGCACGGCTACAAGACCCCCTATTGTTGCATGATCGCCTATGGTAATATGTCCGGCCAAAGTCGCGTTGTTTGCCATGACAACTTTGCGGCCTACCCTGCAGTCGTGCGCTATATGGGTATAGGCCATCAAAAAATTCTCTTCCCCGACCTCGGTTATACCCCCCCCAAATCCGGTTCCCCTGTGAATAGTAACGAATTCCCTGATTATTGTTCCCCGCCCGATCTTCACATATGTTTTTTCACCTTCAAATTTCAGCGACTGGGGAATAGCCCCAATTGCAGCATACTGGAATATACGGCAATCCTGCCCAATCGTAACAAACGGCTCTATAACAACATGTGGACCTATAACGGTACCTGAACCTAAAATAACATTATTACCTACAATAGAATACGGACCAATATTTACATTTGAATCAATCTCAGCCTTAGGATTAACAATAGCAGTTTCATGAATCATGGTTTTTCTCCAAAAGCTGCCATAAGTTCAGCTTCAGCCACAAGTATGCCATCAACAGTCGCAATACCTGCCATTTTGACAGCTTTTAATCTAATATTTATTATTTTTATTTCAAAAATAAGTTGATCGCCTGGAATTACCGGTTTTCTGAATTTAACTTTATCCATGCCCATGAAATAAACCAATTCACCTGGTCTTTCTTCCTGGTTTGAAGCTAAATAAAGTATCCCTCCGGCCTGTGCCATCGCTTCAACTATGAGAACTCCGGGCATAATCGGAGTTCCAGGGAAATGTCCCATAAAAAAAGGCTCATTAATAGTAACATTTTTCAAAGCAATGATTTTTTCGCCCTTCACAAATTCAATTATTCTGTCAACCAGAATGAAAGGATATCTGTGAGGCAATAATTTCATGATTTCCATTACATCAAATATTTTTCCCATTTTTTCTCCATCATTTATTATCGCCAATTAATGGCGCCCAATTTTCTACATGGGAAACACTCGATCCTAAATATCTTTTTTTTCTTCTATCCTGTTTAACCTCTTTTCAATCTCAGAAAGCTTCTTTTTAATGTCCGGCAGCTTGGGAATGATATTTTGGACCCTGAGCCACAGCTTGTGAGGCATTGCAGGCGCGCCCGATAGAACCTCTCCGTCCTGAACTGATTTGGCAACACCTGCTTTACCGGCAATAATAACATTATCCCCAATAGTGACATGATCTGCAACTGCTGCCTGACCGGAAATAATGGTATGCTTCCCGATTGAAGAGCTCCCTCCGATGGCTGCATGGGCTATAAGCAAACTGTCCTCCCCTATAGTAACATTATGTGCAATGTGGACCTGATTGTCCGTTTTCACTCCACGACATATCCATGTTTTGCCGAACGTAGCCCTGTCGATTGTGTTTCCTGCTCCGATTTCGACATCATCATCTATCCTGACAATACCTGTATGGGGAATTTTGAAGTATTTTCTGCCGTCGGAAGAAAAGCCGAAACCATCACTCCCGATAACGGAACCGGAGTGAATTATTACCCTGTTTCCAATTGTGCACCTCTCGAGAACAGAGACATTGGAGTAGATTTTAACATCATCACCGACAACAACACTATCTCCGATGTAGGAACACGGATAAATCGAGACCCGGTCGCCGAGAACAACATTATCGCCGATCACTGCATTCGGAGCAATCGAAACATCCCTGCCGCATTTGAATCCACTCCCTAAATGTGCGGATGAACTTATTCCCGGTATCGGAACTGAAGGCGGATAAAACAGGTTCAAAACTTTGGTGAAGGCAACCTTGGGATTCTTTACCTGTATCAGGTCCTTTGAAGATTCACTGAAATTAAGAGGGACCATAACCGCTCCGGCTCCGGTCTCTTCGATTTTTTTTAGAAACCCGGCATCACCGGCAAATGTTATGTCGTATCCTTTTGCATCTTCAAAGGAGGCAGCTCCGCATATTACCGTTTTAGAGTTGCCGATAATACTGCCGCCCACAATATCTGCTATTTCGGAAAGCATCACTTCCATTATGATTTCCTACTTGTCATTTTCCCGGTTTCTGTGCAATCTTCGCATTATATTGCTGTATCAGTTTATCTGTAATATCCACAGAAGTCGGCGCATAAAATACGCCTGCTTCGCGCTTTTCTATTATGAGCAGATAGCCCTCTTTTTTGCCAATTTCATCAGCAATGGTCTGTACTTCTTTTTGAATACGCACCAGCGAATCAGATTGAATCTTTTGTAATTCAGAGCTATATTTTTTTTCGAGATTCTTGAAATCCAAATATTTTATCTGAACTTCCCGCTCTTTTTCTTCTCGCATCTCTTTGTTTCCGACCATTGAATCCTTTTCAATCTTCTTCTTCAGCTCTTCTATTTCCGCGGCCTTTTTTTCAAGATCAGCCTTCATCTTATCAGCCTGTTTTTTAATTTCAGTCTGACCCGATTTGCCGGCATTGGAAGTTTCAAGGATTTTCAGAAAATCGACAACTCCTATCTTCGCAATATCTGCTGCATGTGCAGAAATTCCAAGCAAAAAGAAAAGTGCTATGCCGGCTGAAAACGCTGTTTTAATTAAACGCATTACTCTGTCTCCTTTTTATATCATCATTAACTTTTCAAATATCACCCGATAAAACATTATACACCTTTAAAAGACTGTACCCACAGTAAATTCCCATTTCCCGCCTTTACTTTCATTTTTCACAGGATCCAGTATATAACCATATTCTATTCGCATTGGACCCATTGGTGAATACCATCTTATACCACCTCCGACACTTTCCCGCAAATTCCCAAGGTCTACACTTTCATCATTGTCATAAACATCTCCTGTATCAAAGAATAACACTCCCATAACACCGACCTCTTTGATTAATGGGAACAGATATTCAAAATTAAACTGGACAAATTTATTTCCGCCAATATTTGTCAAAACACCTTCAGAATTTATTTTTTTCGGGCTTAAATCTTCCCAATCGAATCCGCGCAGTGAATTTATTCCTCCAAGATTGAAACGTTCATAAGAAGGAAGTTTTTGCCCTGAATTTTGGCTGACATATCCTGTCTTTGCATGTATCGAACCGACAGTTCCCTTAAACAAAGGGATGAACCAGCCTGTTTCAAGTATGTATTTTGTAAAACCTATATCTCCGCCAAGACCGGCATACTGGATAGAGATGGTATGTTCTGCTCCTTCGGTAGGATTAAACACTTTATCACGGGAATCGTATTTCAGTGCCGTTGTTATGCTGCTCGAAACATTGTTTCCCGCCATCTCCTTTATAGTGTCCGGAGCATCTATTTCAATATTGGTTATATCGGCAAAATCCAGAGCATAGGTCATATAAATTCTTGTAAATTCATAAACGGGATATCCGAATCTGATTCCGCCCCCCTTGCTGTCCTTATCGAAAGTATCATAATCATATTCCCAGCTGTATAAATCAAAACCGGCTGAAAGAGGAATATCAAAAAGCCATGGCTCGGTGAAGCTTAAGGTATATCTATTTGAAACACTTCCCAGTTGTGTTTTTAATGCCAGAACCTGTCCCCGGCCAAAAAGATTCCTCTGTGAAATTGAAGCCATACCAAATACCTTTTCCACGCTGCTGTAACCTGCACCGAAGGTGAAAGCACCGGTTGGCTTTTCAGTAACATCAATCTTTAGCACCATTTTATCATCTGAGCTTCCCTTCAACGTATCAACTTTAATGTTCTCAAAATAATCCAGACGATGCAGATTGCGAATGCTTTTTTTAAGCTTTACCCCGCTGTGCAGTTCCTGCTCATATACAAGAAGTTCCCTTCTAATAACCTTATCTCTGGTCTTTGAATTTCCACCGATAAGAATTTCTTCAAAATAGACCGGTTTACCTTTACTAATCACAAAATTAATATTAACGATCATTTTATCCCGGTCTTGGTCAATCCCGGGTACAATATCCGCATAGGCATAGCCTTCGTCCGAATAGATATCTGTCAACGCAAGGACATCTCTTTGCAGAACCTGCCTGTTATAAAACTTTTCTTTCCCGATCATAATTTTCTCAATAAGTTTTCCCTGAGGAAAAATCAGATCCCCGGTTATTTCAACTTTTCCGACTTTAAATTGCGGACCTTCATCTATCTTGATTGCAATATCAATCCATGACTCATGGGTATCAATTTGAGGCTCACCGACTTTGGCCTGAATAAAACCATTATTATGATAAAAAGCGGCTAGCTTCGCAATATCCTGATTCAAGTCTTCTCTGTTCAGATCACCGGCTGAAGAGACCCATGAAAAGATGTTTTTTTCAGATGTTGACATAAGTTTTTTGAGCTTTGAACTTGAATATGCCTTATTTCCTTCAAAGATAATGTTTTTAATTAAAGCTTTCGAACCTTCTGAAATTATAAATTCAAGATCAGCCTGGTTATTATCGAATTCATGAATTTTGTATTCAACTTTCATGTTATGATAATTTTTCTCTTTGTATAAGCCTTCAATCCTTTCTACATTTTTCTTAATCATTACAAAATTTAGAATGGATCCGGTCTTTATGTTTAAGACTCCCCTGATCTTTTCATCTTCATATATCCTGTTGCCTTTAATAAGGATTACCCTTATCGTTGATTTCTCTTTAACCTTGAACGTAACAACCTTGCCTTCCGGAGTATCTTCAGATTCAATCCGGGCATCATCAAAGTACCCCATTGCATATATAGCCTTGAGGTCATCAGAAAGATTCTTAGAGGAGTATATACTGCCCTCTTCTGTTTTAACGACTCTTCTGATTGCATCGGTTTCGATGCGCTTGTTACCCTCAACAAATACTTTTAATACTTTTTCCTGTTTGAATATTTTCATACCTATATCGAGAGAGATTTCCTTCAGGCTCCCTGAAAGATTTTCAATTCCCTCACCTTCAAGAATAAAGGCTTTAGGAAGTTCATTCCCAATAGTTTCAATCATCTTTACATCAAGGCTAAAATGATGGCCTATTAACGTGATGCTTCCCCAGATTATATTATGAGCACCAGAATTAACGCCGATTCTCCTGATTTCATCTGCGCTTATGTCTTTTCCGGTAAGAGATGAAATCATAGCCGGGTCAGGTTCCAAAACAGCGGCACCGTTTTGTTTTAAATGATTCTTTATAACCTGAGGAATCTGATCATGAAGATAAGAAAGTTCTTCCTGTGAATTGACTTCAAAGGGTAATACCAAAACATTTACCGTTTCAAGTGCATAACTTGTACTTGAGAATAAATATACAATTGAAATCGCAATCAGACATAAATATTTTTTCATAATAACTCCTTAAACTGTTTCGACGAGCTGCCCATCAATAATTGTAACGCATCTTTGCATCAGGGATGCCAGTTCCATATTATGCGTCACTACTATCATTGCCATATTCAGTTCCTGATTAAGTTCAATCAGCAACTCATGAGCCTGTTCGCTGTTTCTTTTATCAAGATTTCCCGTTGGCTCATCTGCAAGAAGTATAACCGGTTTAAGCACAAGAGCCCTTGCGATAGCAACTCTCTGCTGTTCACCACCGGAAAGTGTATTAACCCTGTTATTCATTCTGTCCCTGAGCCCGACTCTTATCAGTATTCTCTCTGCTTCCTCCCTCGCTTTTTGCCTGCCAATTCCTTTTATGAGTGCAGGCATCATTGTATTTTCAACCGCTGAAAACTCAGATAGAAGATGATGGAACTGAAAGACAAATCCAATAGATTCATTTCGGAATTGTGACAACCTGTCCGGATCATAACGGAACACTTCATCATCCTTGAAAAAAATGGAACCATTATCCGGGTAATCAAGTGTCCCTATTATGTGTAACAGAGTGGATTTACCGATACCGGATGCACCAACAATAGACATTGTCCCGCCTTGATTCAAATCAAAATTAATATTTTTCAGAATCTCAAGACGAGCTTCACTGCCGTTAAAAGCCTTGGATATACCTATAACCTTCAACATATTTATTGAATTGTTTTTTGAATCAGTATTTTTTTCGTCACCGATTCTGTTATCATCCATGGCGAATAGCCTCGACTGGATTAAGTTTGGATGCCTGGTGAGCCGGATACAAGGTTGCCAAAAAGCAAATCGCCAATGCTGCCGAAGCAATTAACAAAACATCAAAAGCGATAAGACGTACAGGAAGTGTCGTTATATAATAAACATCTCCGGGAAGATCGATGAATTTGTACTTTTCAAGCAGCTTGCAAAGTAAATAACCCGCACATACCCCAAGGCTTGTTCCAACCGAGCCTATTATCATACCTTTAAACACAAATATTCTTCTTATACTCTTATCGGTTGCGCCCATAGCTTTTAGAATAGCTATATCTCGCGTCTTCTCCATTACCATCATTATTAGGGTGCTGGCTATGTTAAGGGCCGCGACCAGAACTATGAGTGTTAATATGATAAACATAACTGTCTTTTCCAGCTTTAGGGCTGAAAAAAGGTTTTTGTTCATTTGAGTCCAGTCTCTTGTCCAGTAAGGAAAGCCTAAATCATTAACTATTTTTTCCGCAATTTTTCTTGCAAGGTCAATATCATCGACGCGAACCTCTATGCCGGTTATGGCGTCACCCATGCGTAAAATTTTCTGGGCATCACTTATATTAACATAAGCAAATGACCCATCGTAATCATGTATTCCTGACTCGAACAAACCTTTCACTTCAAACTGCTTCATGGAAGGTAAATGGCCGATAGGCGATATAATACCGGTAGGTGATATAAGATATACCATATCGCCCACAGAAACACCCAGGTTTCTGGCAAGCTCTTTCCCGAGGATTATTCCCGGAACAGAATTTGGATAACCTGTATTCCGTTCACTTATTTCATTTCTTTTCAACGAATCAGCCTTAAGATTTTTTACAATGCGGCCTGCTGACGTTGGATCAACACCTTTTAATACAGCACCTGAAACTCCTGAAGAAGATTTAAGCATTACCTGAGTGTAAACAAAAGGGGAGGCTGCCGAAACACCTCTAATATTTTCAATTAATTTGATTAGTTCGGATTTACCGGCAAATGAGCCTCCATGACGCATTACAACAATATGCGACTCTACTCCAAGTATTCGGGATTTTAAGTCTGACTCAAAACCGGCCATGACGGCAATAACTACTATAAGAGCCATAACTCCTACCATAACACCCGAAATGGATAATATTGTAATAAGGGATATAAAAGCCTGCTTTTGCCTGGCTCTTAAATAGCGGCTGCCTATAAATAATTCAAAAGACATTTTTGATATGACTCATAATTGTTGAATAATGCTCTTCCTTTTAAACCGAAACAGCGAGCGCATTTCCCGCCGAAGGTCCGCCCCGGCGGACTTGCGGCAGAGAGCTTAAATATTATTGAAATTTCATTATTATTAAAACAGACCGGTGTCATTATTACTACTTTGAACCCGCAGGTTTCATATGAGGGAAAAGGATCACTTCCCTGATTGAAGCAGCATCTGCAAAAAGCATTACCAGCCTGTCTATGCCAATTCCCTCACCAGCCGTCGGTGGCATACCATATTCCAGAGCTTCGATATAATCTTCGTCCATATAATGCGACTCATCGTCGCCTTCATTTCTGTCCGATACCTGCTGTAAAAATCGCAATTCCTGATCTTCAGGATCGTTAAGTTCGGAAAAACCGTTTGCTATTTCACGACCTGCAATAAAAAGTTCAAAGCGGTCGGTTAATGACGGATCTGTTTCGCTCCTTCTTGAAAGAGGAGAAATCTCAACAGGATATTCCGTTATAAATGTGGGCTGAATAAGCTTTGGTTGAACAAGCACATCAAATAGTTTTGTAACGACTTTGCCTATCCGGTTGGTTTTTGTAATTTTAATTCCATTTGAACGGGCAAATTCAATGAGCTTCTCCTTGTTATTTAGAAGGTTAGGGTCGATTCCACCAAGCTCTTCCAGAGCTGTTAAAAGACTGATCCTTCTCCATTTTCCGCTAAAATCAATATTATTCCCCTGATAAATAATTGAAGTTGATCCGGCAATCTCTCCGGATAAATAGACAAACAGATCTTCTGTTAGACTCATAAGATCCTGGTATGTAGCATAAGCTTCGTAGAACTCAAGCATAGTAAATTCTGGGTTATGCTGGGCTGAAATACCTTCGTTTCTGAAATTTCTGTTAATCTCGAAAACTCTTTCGAAGCCGCCAACAACAAGACGCTTTAGATACAATTCAGGAGCAATACGCAAGAACAGATCCATCCCAAGCGCATTATGATGGGTTTGGAAAGGAGTAGCTTCAGCTCCCCCTGGAATTGGTTGCATCATAGGAGTTTCGACTTCAAGATAATCTCTTTCAAGAAAAAATGAACGGATGGACTGAATAGTCTTACTCCGCTTTATAAAAATATCCCGCACTTCCTGATTCATGATTAAATCAAGGTACCGCTGGCGATAACGCTTTTCAGGATCTTTGAGTCCATGAAATTTTTCAGGAAGAGGCTTGATCGATTTACATAAGAGCCTTAATTCAGATGTGAGTAAAGTCCACTCACCTGTTTTTGTCTTGAATATTGTTCCTGTTATTCCAACAAAATCACCGATATCGAGTTGTTTAAAAAGGCTGTATGATTCATCGCCAATCCTGTCTTTCCTTATGTATGCCTGAATCTGTCCTGTTCGGTCTTTAAATCTTATAAATGAAGATTTTCCGAACAAATTGACAGCCATCATACGCCCCGCAGCAGAAAAAACAGTTTCATCTTCTTCTTTTGACTCCGGAAAGCTTTCAATCGCATTCCTGATATCTCTGACAGTATGCATAACTCTAAAATCATTAGGAAATAAATTGATATTCTTGTTCCTCAATTCCGATATTTTCTTTTTTTTCGTTTCAATCAGTTCATTTGTTTTTTCTATATCCATTAATTTCCCGCTTTCTTCGAGACCTTTGCAGAATATTCAATTTTGACCAAGCACAAGGAAGGCGATAATTTTAACCGCAGGAATACATGGAGTATTTTGAGGATTAAAATTTGAGCCTGATACAGTGATCGTGCAAAAGGGGGTGTTATGTAAAGGTCTCTCTTCATAATGTATAATAATATCAAGCCATATTATTTTATGATTTATAAAAAGGTTAGATCAACAATAAAACGACGCTCTAATTTAAGTTAAAACGACAGCTAATGAGTACAAAATTAAAGTAATTAAGTGTAACAAATTAACTTATTTGGAAAATAGTGTCAAGAATAACTTGGCGAATCGATTTGCTTTATTTTAAATGTGAAGGTTGCCCCCTTATTAACAGTACTTTCAACATCTAACCAGCTGTCATATGACTTCAGGATGTTATGGACAATAGAAAGACCAAGTCCTGTTCCTCTTGTTTTGGTCGTAAAGAACGGATCAAATATTGATTTTATTTCTTCATTCGAAATGCCACAACCGTCATCCGTTATTTCAATCAGAGCATATTTATTTTTCAAATTATACGTTTTTACTTCAATTTTTCCTGAACCTTCGATAGCCTCTGAAGCATTTAAAAGTAGATTCCACAATATCTGATGCAGGTGTATAGGGTCCATGTTAACCCAAACGCCTTGGGCTATATCCTTAAATATAGATATTCTACCCAAACATTTAGTATCTTTTTCAAAGAGATATATAGTATCTGCTATAATCTTTCCCAATTCAAAAGGCTCTTTCTTACCGGCCGGAGGTTTTGCAAAAAGCAAAAAATCGTTGACCAGAAAACTTAACCGGTCTGCCTCTCGCAGAATAATTTGCATAAGTCTGTCGTGATAGGGGTTATCACGAATATCTTCTCTAAGAAGCTGAATTGAACCTGAAATGGACGCAAGTGGATTTTTTATCTCATGAGCCATCCCGGCCGCTATTTCACCCATAGCCGCCATTTTTTCAAATCTCTTAACACGTTCCTGCATCGCTATGAGTTCCTTTTTTGTTTTTCTTGTTTGTTCGGCAAGAAACCCGCTTAAAAAGGCAACCGCAAAACAAGCAACAATTGTAATAAGTATTTTATAAAGAACCTGGCTCCATGGATAATTTGCAGCAACAAGACTATCTTCCAAAAGAAACGGTTTTATGATTTTATAATATTCAAGATCAACGATTACTCCGTATTGAATTGCGCAAAGCGCGGCAATAATCATGCCTCCCTTCTTGAAAAGAAGCATCGTTGAATAGATAATTACTAAAAGATATAAAAAAGAAAAAATGCTCGAGAAACAGCCGGTAACAAAAATAATACAGCTTACGAAAACAGTATCAATGCCAATTTGTATTGATGCAAAACGGTGTATATTTTTTATACGATAAAACAAGATTGTATAACAGAAAGAAAGGACAAGCACTCCGGCTATGAGTCCATAAAGCATTAACAGCGGTTTATCCAGAGGTGCGCGTTTTTCGCTAAGCTGAAGGGCAATAGTAGATCCCAGAAGAAGAGTTGTAAAAAACACCCTGAAGAACATTAACCACTTTAATCTTTGGGTAATATCATTCTGTTGAATTTCCGTAGTTGTATTCATGTATTGAAATTATCATAAAGTTGTCTGTTTTGCCAGCCAATAAAAAGCAAAAAAAAACCCGGAACCTATAAAAGGTTCCGGGTATATATAAATTTTCCCGGCAGTGTCCTACTCTCCCACTCAGCTGCCCGAGCAGTACCATCGGCGCTGAAGAGCTTAACTTCCGTGTTCGGGATGGGAACGGGTGTTTCCTCTTCGCTATGACCACCGGAAAAAAATGAATTTATAAATATCTTTTAAATTTGGTTATATAAGCACAGCAGATTATGAAAATTATTTTGTGGCCAAGCCTCACGACCTATTAGTACCAGTAAGCTAAATGCGTTACCGCACTTACACATCTGGCCTATCAACCTTGTAGTCTTCAAGGAGTCTTTAGTTAAGTATGTTTCCATACTCAAGGGATATCTAATCTTGAGGTTGGTTTCCCGCTTAGATGCTTTCAGCGGTTATCCATTCCGAACTTAGCTACCCAGCTATGCCGCTGGCGCGACAACTGGAACACCATTGGTTCGTCCATTCCGGTCCTCTCGTACTAGGAACAGATCCTCTCAAATATCCTACGTCCACGAAAGATAGGGACCAAACTGTCTCACGACGTTTTAAACCCAGCTCACGTACCACTTTAATTAGCGAACAGCTAAACCCTTGGGACCTGCTCCAGCCCCAGGATGTGATGAGCCGACATCGAGGTGCCAAACCGCCCCGTCGATGTGAACTCTTGGGGGCGATAAGCCTGTTATCCCCGGCGTACCTTTTATCCGTTGAGCGACGGCCCTTCCA
>JAHJQU010000003.1 GCA_018819005.1 Pseudomonadota bacterium
CCCCTCCCTCGGGCATTGCCTGGTTTGCATTTATAACAATATTGCTGATGACCTGGCTTATCTGCCCCGTGTCCGCCTCGACCGGCCAGAGGTCTTCCGCAACCGATATTTCGCATTTCACCTTTGAACCCTGCAACACAAAGAGGGAGGATTCTTTGATGAGTGTTTGAATCGAAGCAATCTCTTTTACAGGCAAACCGCCTTTGGCAAATGTCAGCAGCTGCCTTGTCAGTCCGCTTGCTCTTATCGCCGCGGTTTCTGCCGCGCTTAAAAGATCGAATTCCTTACTTCCGGGTTTCAGATGCATCCGGGCAAGGGAAATATTTCCTGAAATCGAGGTCAGGATATTGTTGAAATCATGGGCTATGCCGCCAGCGAGAATCCCGACTGATTCGAGTTTGTCGGCCTTCAAAAGCTCCTCTTCTATTTTTTTGCGCTCGGTGATGTCACGAACAGAACCGATGATGACTCTCTGACCCATACGTTGAACTACACTGGTGTTTATCTCAACTGATATAATCTCCCCTTGTTTGCGGATCAGCTCAATCTCTTCCGGGGCGGCGGATCTGCCCTCTATATTGGCTTGAAACAACCGTACGGCTTTGTTCAGGCTTTTTTCAGGCAGGAGGTTTAACTCAAGGGGGTTTTTTCCAATCAGCTCTTCACGCCGGTAACCGGTCATCTCTTCGCACTTGCGGTTGCCGTAAAGGAAGTTGCCTTCAAGGTCGTTCATGTAAATGCCGTCCGGGGCATTCTCCAGGTAGCTCCTTAACAATTCCTCGCTCTCCTGCAGGGCCTCTTCAGTCCGCTTACGCTCGGTGATATCAATGAGCGTGCCTTCGATCTCCGCAGGTTTAAAATCGTCCCCAGGAACCAGGCTGGCGCTCTCCAGCAGCCAGATCAAACTGCCGTCCTTCCGGCGCCCCCGGTGCTCGAAATCGAGAAGCGTCCCCCCTGCCTGAAGTGCGGCAATAAAATTCTGCCGAGCCTGCGAACTGTCGTAGAAGTTCAAGACAGGTTGCTCCTTCGCTTCTTCGAGCGAGTCGTAGCCGAAGATTCTGGCAAAAGCATCATTGCAATCGATAAGTCTGCCGTACGGCGTTGAGCGGTATACGCCGGCCAGATTTCGCTCAAACAGAAGGCGGTATCGCTTTTCGCTCTTCCTGAGAGCCCGCTTCGCCAGAATCTCCCCGGTCACGTCCCGGACCATACCACGCACTACGGGCTCCGGCACGCCCTTCGTGCGCAGTGTATTGCGATACTCCCAGAGACGCTCTTCTCCGTTCCGGGTCACGATCTTCATGATGCCGTTAGCTTTTCCCTCGCGCTGAATGGCTTTTATGTAATCTTTGAACTCGTGCCGAAGGTCTTGAGAAATTATGTCGGGAACGCTCAGTCCCGCATATTCCCCGGCCCCGAGGCCGATCTCCCTTGCAAAAGCAGCGTTGACCGAAAGGAAAGCCCCGGTAAGGTCGTGCGTAAAAATCAGGTCCGTCGCATTTTCCACAAGGTCCCGGTACCGTTCCTCGCTCTCCCGCAGCTCCTCCTCTATTTTCTGCCGCTTTGCCGCTTCTATGATAATCGCCCTTGCCCTCATGCCATAAAAGGAAAAAATAGCGCTGCCCAGAAGAAGCAAACCTATGACAAAAACGAGCTTATTTCTGAAGCTTTCCAGATATGCCAGTGCTTCGTCCTCGCTGGATGCGACAACTATCGTCCAGAAAGTCTGCCCGACTTTGACAGGCAGATAGACAGCCTGTTTTCTGATAATTTCTGTTTTCCGGTCCCTTATCCGATCAAAAGCATATGTGGTAACACCCTGATTCCCTTTCACCATCTCCTTTGCCATCGAAATAATGGAGGGGAAATCCTTGCGGTTTTCAAATACAGACTTTCCCGTATGCCCCGGTATGGGGCAATAAAGTTCAATCCCGTCACTACTTGTCATCCAGGCGTAACCCGTCTCACCAATCCGGATATCCTGTAAAAACCTCTTCGAAATTGCCTCAAAATCAATCAGAAAAGCGAGCGTCCCGCGGTAATCATTCCCTTTGAATACCGGTACGTGTAAAGCAACTGCATTATATCCCTGAACGGCAGTGAAAACATCGCTCACAACCGGTCTTTTTTTGTTCATGATTTCCCGGATATGCTTCTGATAAGAGATATCCTTCCCGATGGCTTTCCCGTCATATGGAAGAGTGTGAAGAATCCTGCCATTTTCATCGACGCGGGTAATTGCTTTTATTTCCTGCCCGCCGGTTTTCAAGGCAAAGTCCATCTCTTCTTTACCCTGATCATCGAGGGAAATTATATGGCCTGATTCGGAAATCTTTGTAAGA
>JAHJQU010000467.1 GCA_018819005.1 Pseudomonadota bacterium
CCGCGGCTTCAACGAGAAATGTAAAAATAAAGATAGATTTTATCAGACGGTAGATGTCTTTTCTTGGAGTATGAGCAAAAGTTTCCTGCATGGCCATTCTATACCTGAAGGATATTATCTTTCCGAGAAACTGGAAAAGGATAACGGAAACGGTCATGATACCAAGGCCGCCAAGCTGAATTAAGGCAAGAATGATTAACTGGCCCGGAAGGGTAAAATATGTGCCGGTGTCAACGACAATAAGCCCTGTAACGCAGACAGCCGAAGTTGAAGTAAACAGGGCGTCGATAAACTTTATGTTCCCAGATACCGTTGAAAATGGAAGCATGAGCAGAATCGCGCCAAAAGTTATGGCGCCGATAAAGCTCAACAGCAGCAGAGTTGCCGGACTCATCTTCCTGAACCTGTTAAATATCAGCTTAAATATCTTTTTCATGAAAGAGAGCATATGTTTATGAATCAACTATAAGGAATTTTTGAAATATATATCAGGGATGATTTTGATGTTTGGTTAAACAACAAGAATTTAATATGCAAAGAGATCATAATAAATATGACCGAAATAGGGTGTGTTCTGGTTATGCCTGCCATGTGCTTGGCTCGCCCCATGACCGTTTCAATGATGTTTCTATAGTTGATTATGCGCATGTTTTCCGTACTTACTCCAGGAGCGCTTTGTTTGTCAATTTCATTCCATGCCTCAAGCAATTTCCGGAAGTCTTCAAATATGGGTACGTCACGGTCCCCACCCGAAATATTCCCGCTTCAATTTATTATTATCAGATGGGTCTCTGTATTGAACGATCCAGCGCCTGTCTTTTAACTGGTGTACCGACATGCTCGTTCCTTAATTGGGATCCGGTGTTAAATTATTCTTGATTTTTGCGGCAACAATATCATAAAAGATGGAAAATTCAATAGTGTTTTCCCGCTCTTTACTAACGACACATCAATCAAGAGGAGGTTATTATGCCCGAAAGCAAGTCTCATAAGAAAGGAAAGGGAAATGCTGCACGAACAGAAGTACCTATTCCTGATAAACGTCGTCTTGATGCTATCCGAGGAAATTCAGCAATCGAAGTTGAACGTGGTGGGACACCTCAGAAAATAGACCAAGCACTTTCCCGGCTCAAAACCCAAACCAACAAGAATAAGATTCTTCGTGTTCCCCAAAATGACATTGAAATGGCAGTTGAACGTGTTCATAAGAAAAGCATGAATGTCACTGTAACGAACTTATCAAAAACAAAGCAAATTAAACCCTGAAGTAAGGAAGGCTGTATAACAAATTGCTCCATCTGCCACTATTCCGCTACGTTCCACAGCTACAGATGAGCTTTTCGGTATACGGGCCGAAAACTGAAATTCCGCGTCTTATTAGGATCAATCTAAACTTTGTTAGCCCTATGAAAAGCGATATTGACCATACACCACGGTGAGGACGGACAAACATTCAGCACATAGATTAAGGTGGATTCAGTAGTGATGGAAAAGCAGGTTGTCTCAAAAAAAAGAGTCGACGATCACGGTGAGGTGTATACCGGCAAGCGAGAGGTGAACGCCATGCTTGATCTAGTGAAACAGGAAACTGAGAGAATCGACTCCCGGTTTCTGGAACCTGCCTGCGGCAAGGGTAATTTTCTTGCGGAAATTCTGGAACGGAAGATAAACGTTGTTGAAACTCGTTATAGAAAAAGCCAATTGGACTATGAGCGAAACGCTGTTCTTGCCGTTTCCTCCATTTATGGTGTCGATATTCTTGAGGATAATGTTGTGGAATGCCGCAAACGGCTTTTTCAAATTTTCGACCATAAATACAGCATCCTTTTCAAAAAAAGAGCAAAGGATGAATGCCGCAATGCAATCAGGTTCATCCTTTCAAAAAACATCATCCATGGTGATGCGCTGGCACTCAAAACCGTCGGTCCTCGACCCCAGCCAATCGTCTTCTCCGAATGGTCGCCTGTCAATGGCAGTATGCTAAAGAGACGCGACTATATGCTTTCTTTTCTGGTTGAAAAACAACATCAGATGTTATTGTTAAGCGATGAAGGCAATGTGGCTGATTTAAATAAGCCAGTTAAAGAATATCCACCCATTCATTTTTTTGGAGTTGCCGATGTTGGATAGGAGTAATTACAATCCTGATGTGCTGACTTGTCTGGCCAATCTTAGCAGCGATGAGGTTTTCACGCCGCCACAATTGGCCAATCATATACTGGATTTTCTGCCGAAGGAAATTTGGAGTGACAAGAATGCCAGGTTTCTCGATCCGGTTTGCAAGTCCGGGGTATTCTTACGAGAAATTGCCAAGCGGTTGAATGTGGGCCTTGAAAAAGAAATTCCCGATAAACAGATAAGAATAAACCACATTTTCAAAAATCAGCTCTTTGGCATAGGAATTACAGAATTGACATCCCTGCTTTCCCGACGATCGGTTTACTGCTCCAAGTCAGCAAACAGCAAATACTCTATCTGCGAGACCTTCGATGACCCACATGGCAACATCCGTTTTGAACGGGTTGAACACACCTGGCAAAGCGAACGATGCATTTTCTGCGGAACAAGCCAGCGAGGAGAATATGACCGGGGTGGCGAACTTGAAACCCATGCCTACGAATTTATCCACACCGAAATACCAGAGGAGATTTTTAATATGAAATTTGATGTGATTGTGGGGAACCCCCCATATCAACTAAGTGATGGGGGCTTCGGGAAAAGCGCCACTCCGATATACCAGAAGTTTGTCCAACAAGCAAAAAAGCTAAATCCTCGGTTTTTGACGATGATCATACCCTCTCGCTGGTTTGCAGGAGGAAAGGGGCTGGACGGTTTCCGAACGGAGATGCTAAACGATGACAGGATACGAAAAATAGTAGACTTTGAGGATGCTAATGAATGCTTCCCCGGCGTGGATATTGCTGGTGGTATCTGCTACTTTCTTTGGGAAAGAGATTCGGCTGGTCCGTGCGAAGTCGTTAACATGCACAACGATACCGAGGCCATCTCGACACGGGCCCTGAACGAGTTCGGAAAATTCATAAGGCACAGCCAAGCGGTCCCTATCATACGGAAGGTGCTGGCGAAAAAAGAGAAGAATATGAGTGGACAAGTTTCAAGCAGAAAGCCATTTGGCTTGCCGACAAACGCAAGGCCGCAAAAAAACGGCGATATTATCCTCCGCTGGCAAAAGGGCGAGGGACCGTTCAACCGCAAGGATGTGACGACCGGTATTGAAATGATTGATGAGTGGAAGGTTATCACTTCGTATGTGGGGTATGATCACGCAGGCAACCCTGGCAAGGACGGCAAGAGAAGAGTAATCTCCAAAATTGACATTCTCCTACCCGGAACAATTTGCACCGAAACATACCTTATAATTGGCAGTTATAAAAAACAAACGCTTGCAAAGAATCTCATCGGCTATATGAAAACGCGTTTTTTCCGTTTTTTTGTAGCGCAGTTCATGTATTCCCATCACATCACAAAGGATTCCTACTCGTTCGTTCCGCTTCTGGATATGACCACCAACTGGACCGACGAACTGCTGTATAAACGCTATGGGATCACCGACAAAGAAATAGCGTTCATAGAATCCAAGATCCGCCCCATGGAGCTAAACAATGAGTAAGGATTTTTTTCCGCAACGGCCTGAAACCAAGCCGACGATTTATGCCTATGAGGACACCAACCCTCAATACCTGGGCTTGCTCAAAGTCGGCTATACCACAGGGGATGTTCAGGCACGTGTGGCACAACAATATCCGACGCTGAGGCCCGGCAAACCGCCATACTGGATCGTTCTTGAAGAGTCCGCCATGCGAAACGACGGCACGGTCTTTACCGATCATGAGGTTCATCGTTATTTAAAAACTGTCGGCGTCAGAAATCCCAAGGGGGGAATGGTTCCAGTGCCTGGTTGACGAGGTCAAGGCGGCCATCATCGCTGTTAAAACCGGTCAGATGAACGAGGAGAACCGTTCGCTTGATTTCAAAATGCGACCGGAACAGAAAGCGGCGGTGGATAAAACCATTGCCTATTTCAAGAGCTTCAGAAAGGAAAATTTGGACAAGCCTCCGCACTTCCTTTGGAACGCAAAAATGCGGTTCGGCAAGACATTTGCCGCCTATCAGCTTGCTAAAAAAATGGGTTGGCGCAAAGTGCTGGTGCTGACTTTCAAGCCTGCCGTGCAGAACGCATGGGAAGACGATTTGAAATGCCATATTGATTTCAAGGGCTGGCAATTTATTTTCCCTGGCGGGCTGACATATGAAGATGCAGACAAGAAGAGGCCGTTCATCTGTTTCGGGTCTTTTCAGGATTATCTGGGCAAAAATAAAAGCACTGGCGGCATTAAGACAAAGAACGAATGGGTTCATACAGCTAACTGGGATTGTGTAATCTTCGACGAATATCACTACGGAGCCTGGCGCGAAAACGCCAAGGAGCTTTTTGAGGCGGAAGACGAGAAGGAAATCGAGTTCGCAGAGGGCCAAGGCATTAAAGATTTTGATGAAGAGATTATGCCGATCACAACGGATGGCTATCTCTATCTTTCCGGCACACCGTTTAGGGCCATCGCATCAGGCGAGTTTATCGAGGAACAGATTTTTAACTGGACCTATTCGGATGAGCAGCGGGCCAAGCAGGAGTGGAAAGGCGAAGATAACCCGTATGCATCGCTTCCCCGCATGATTCTCTTAACCTATCAACTACCTGATTCGATTCGCGAAATAGCCATGCAGGGAGAGTTCAGCGAGTTCGATCTGAATATATTTTTTTCCGCTTCAGGTTTTGGAGACAAAGCTAAATTCACTTATCAGGATGAGGTGCAGAAATGGCTGGATTTAATACGGGGTGCATTTCTGGAAACCACCATAGATAATCTGAAATTGGGTGCTAAAAAGCCACCGATGCCTTTTTCGGATGTCCGCTTTTAGCGGTGGTCGGGATTGTTTGAACAGCAAAAAGAGTTTTTTAAGTGATAAGCTGCTCTTGTTCAAGCTGCTGCCTCTTTCTTGGGCAGTGTTGCCCAGTAAACTACATCTGGTGTTCTCTTGTCAAGGCTTTGATGCC
>JAHJQU010000493.1 GCA_018819005.1 Pseudomonadota bacterium
AAAGGTCTTAAGGCAGGCAAGAGGCCCTGATATATCGGCGCCCACCATGCCCGTGCTCATGTTTATGATCATACCGGGAACCCGCCCTCTGATCGCGGCCATGATGTCGCCGACCTCCTTCAGATCCCAGGTGGGCCAGGCGCCTGCTCCAGGCTGCTGAGACCTGAAGTGGGCATGCACGATCGTTGCGCCGGCATCGAAAGCCTGCTGCGCGGCCGAGGCCATTTGTTCGGGAGTCACCGGCACGTTGAACCGGCCCGGATCGGTCAATACGCCGGTAACGGCACAGGTGACAACCACTTTATCCTTATAGGCCATATTTCTTCTCCTTCCCTGTTGTGCAAATATGATTATGGACGGCTTCGTAAAAAGTCATTCTGCTGTGTTGCGCTTCATCCCCGCCCTGTTGAATTCTCGCTGCGCGAGACGGCAAGGCCGATTCAACAGGGTGAATCATTGCAGCGTACGAAAAGTACGCTTCATTCCTCAAGATTCGCGCGCCTTGCATAATGAGCTTTTTACTTTGCCGTCTGAATTTCGACTTTTTACGGGACCGCATTGCATCATTTCCCTGAAAACAATGGCTCCCGTTTTTCGAGATAAGCCATGATTCCCTCACGGGCATCCTGGGTCGCGGCCACGTCAGAAAACTTTTCCGCCAAAAGATCCAGAGCCTGCTCAAAGGGCATGTCAGCCGCTGCATAGAAGGCCTCCTTGCCGATCTTCATGCCGATGGGGCTTTTTTTAACCAGTATGTTAAGAATCTTGTCCACTTCCGTGTCCAGGTCATCAGGGTCAGCCATGCGCGTGATCAGTCCCATTTCAAGAGCCTGCTGTGCGCTCAGTTTTTCTCCCAGCAGAACCATCTCCATGGCTTTTTTCCTGAGGACATTCCGGAAAATCAAGGCGCCGATCATCATGGGAAAAAGTCCGACATTCACTTCCGGCGTGCCGAAAGTCGCTTTGCTGCTCGCAATGACAATATCGCAGGCCAGCATAAAACCGGTGCCTCCCGCGACGCAGGAGCCGTTAACCCTCGCCACGGTAGGTTTGGGAAAGCCGGCCAGTTTTTTTAACAGCTTCGCATACTTCCTGAAAGCCGTCATCCCGTCTTTTTCGCCAATGCCCGCTCCAAGGTCGGCACCTGCGCAAAAGGTCCGGTTACCAGCGCCGGTCACACAAACCACCCGCACTGCGTCGTTCTCCAATGCTTCGTCCAGATGGCTGAGAAACATGTCAAGCGCCTCCATGCTGATTGCATTGCGCTGATTTTCACGATTGATGGTAAAAGAGGCGACACCACCTTTTATCTGGTAGAGCAAATGGGGATCATTCATTATCGATTATCTCCTTTATATTCTTCCTTCAGCCATCAGTCTGTCTGAAAGTTATTCATCTTTCTCTATTTCCACCAGTATCTGTCCCGGGGCAACCTTGTCATTGACGCCTGCATTGATCTTGACTACCGTACCGTCAAAAGGAGCGCACAAAGTGGTTTCCATTTTCATGGCACTCACCACAATGACCGCTTGCCCCTTTTTCACCCGGTCCCCTATGGTCACCGGTATTGACACAACCACGGCCGGCATGGGTGGTGTAATCTTATCCGGAAGGTTCGGTCTCCGCCCCTTTTGGACTACCTGAGCAAGGCAGTCATGATCCTGGACCATATAGGATCGGCCGTTGATAACTATGGTTTTGCCGTCAGGGCCGTCAGCCAAAAAGGCGTTCACATTGCCGGACCGGATGCCGTTTTCCACCTTCATGTGAATATAGGAGTCTGAAATAACGGTATAATCGACCACATATTTTTTGTCACCCAGCATGAAGTTCAGGTGAAGACCTTCGTTAACTTCGACTTCAACAGAAAAATCCTTCTGTGCGACCCTGAGTCTGTACTCCATTTTTCCATCTCCTTCACTGGACTATATATCACCGGAGTTTACAATCGCCAGTTTCCTATCGTCTGCCATGGGGTAGCCTGCCCGGTTATCTTCTTATTATGAGCCTTCGGCCTTCTTGAGCCGGCAATCTCATCGATGATATAAGCCAGAACCGCAAGGTCGGCTTCATCGGTCTTTTGCCGCCAGCCCTCAAAATGGGTGGCGATAAAATCCGTATAGGTTTTTCCCTCCTGAAACGGTTCGGAGGCCAACACATCAATGAGAAAGGCAACGGGCGTTTTAATTCCCAGAATCACGTACTGTGAGAGAGCGTTTTTCATGCGCGAAATGGCCTGATTTCTATCAGCAGCCCATACGATTAATTTTGACAGGATGGGGTCGTACTCTACGGGCACATCAAACCCTGCATAAATACCGCAGTCGTTCCTGATTCCCGGGCCTGAAGGTTCCTGCAGGTAAGTGATTTTTCCGGGGGAAGGCATAAAGCCGTTTTCAGGATCCTCACCATAAATACGGCACTCGATGGCATGGCCCCTGCCCGTAACGTCTGACTGGGTAAAACCAAGCGGCTCACCCGCCGCAATTCGGATCTGCTGCCGGACGATATCAATTCCGGTGATCATTTCCGTGATGGGATGTTCCACCTGCAGACGTGTGTTGACCTCCATAAAATAGTACTTCCCGTCCGCATCTAGTAGAAATTCAACGGTTCCGGCATTGACGTATCCGGATGCCCGGGCCGCGTCCACGGCTGATTTCCCCATGGCCGCTCTCAGATCCGGCGTAACGGCGGGGGAAGGTGTCTCTTCGATTACCTTCTGGTACCGTCTTTGAATGGAACACTCCCTTTCAAGAAGGTGAACTATGTTTCCGTGGCTGTCGGCAAGGATCTGGAATTCTATATGCCGGGGCCTTTTTAAGTATTTTTCCAGATAAATGGCGTCATTGCCGAACGCGGCCGCAGCTTCGCTTGCAGCCTGTCGGCAGGCATCGGCAAGTTCATTTTCCGTATGAACGACTCGCATGCCCTTGCCCCCTCCGCCTGCGGCAGCCTTGATCAGGACCGGGTAGCCGATACGTCCGGCTTCTTCTGTGAGGATTTGAAGAACGGACTCGGCACGGACCATGCCGGATATGATCGGAACCCCGCTCCCGCGCATGATTTCCCGGGCGACAGTTTTATCGCCAAGATTCTGAATTACCCGGGACGGGGGTCCGATAAAAACCAGACCCTCCTCTTCGCAGCGTCTGGCTAAGCCGGCGTTTTCCGATAGAAAACCGTAACCCGGATGGATCGCCTCGGCGCCGGAATCTTTTGCCGCGGC
This sequence comes from Pseudomonadota bacterium, assembly GCA_018819005.1. Classification (GTDB taxonomy): domain Bacteria; phylum Desulfobacterota; class Desulfobacteria; order Desulfobacterales; family RPRI01; genus RPRI01. The sequence continues at coordinate 3,230 of JAHJQU010000493.1, forward strand.
AATAATTTTATCAATATCAAGATAGCTGGCGGCAGGTTCCGACGCGCCGAGATAAATTGCCTGATCCGCACGCAGGACATGAAGCGCTTTCTGGTCCGCATCTGAGTAAACGGCTACACAGGCAATCCCCATCTCCTGACAGGTGCGCATGACCCGCAGAGCAATTTCTCCCCGGTTAGCCACAAGAATTTTTTTAAACATGGTGTTTCCCCTATTACTCACATCCTGAAAATACCGTATCCGAAAACATCATCACGAATTGGCGCATTCAATGCTGCCGAAATGGAGAGGCCGAGGACATCCCGGGTTTTGACCGGATCAATGATGCCGTCATCCCACAGGTGCGCCGTACTGTAATAGGCATTCCCCTCTTTTTCAGCTGCGGCAATTATGGGTTCCCTTAAGGTCATTTCCTCTTCAATTGTCATGGGAGGTTTTCCCAGACGCTGATTCTGGTCATTGGTGATTGAAATCAGAACTCCGGCCGCCTCTGCGCCGCCCATCACCCCTATCTTTCCATTAGGCCACATGTAAAGAAAACGTGGCGAATAAGCACGTCCGCACATGGCATAGTTGCCGGCCCCGTATGAGGCCCCTATAATGACCGTAAATTTGGGAACCGTACAGGTAGAGACGGCATTGACCATCTTGTGGCCGTTTTTGGTGATGCCTTTGCGTTCATAGTCCCAGCCGATTATAAAACCGGTGATGTTCTGCAAAAAAACAAGCGGAATCTTTCG
>JAHJQU010000468.1 GCA_018819005.1 Pseudomonadota bacterium
GGCTCTTAGTCTTGAAGGAGATTACAGAGGAGTTACCGCTTTACGTGTAGAGCAGGATAATGAGACAAAGGATCTTAATAGAGCAATTGTCTTACTGCCTGAAAAGGAGAAAGTCTGTGCAAAGGTGCTCGCCGCAAGACAAACCGCAGCAGCCCTGCTGGGTGAAGCACAAGCCAGACATCTGTCACAAAGGGATGTCATAAGAAAGGTGCGCGACCTTGACACCCGGCTGGGCGAGCAGATAAAGCAGCTTGCGGAAAAAGAGAAGGCAATCCTGAAGATCGAAAAGCAGGGGGAAGACTACAAAAGCCTTGTCAAAAGCGGTGAAGAGGAACTGAAAAAAGCTTGTGTCGCCCTGGAAGTAATCAGTAAATACCAGACGAAACATGCCGTCGATGCCGCGTTGATGACAAATTTTGCAGCAATTGACAGGAGCTTTGCATTGCTTCACGATATTGAGGGAAAGCATATAAAGGCATGTGAAGAGCTTTCCGCGGCAGCCGGAAAAAAGAAAACCGCCCGTGCCGATTGCGGCAAGATAGACGCCGGGCATGAAAAACTCCGCCGGGAATTTGAAAAAGAGCAAAACGAATACAAGAGTCTGATCGATGAGATTGCTGCCATACTCAAGGGACGCGACATCAGTCAACGGCGCAGTGAGTCGGACTCACTGAAAGACCGCGAGCGTCTTCTGGTTCAGGCCGGCAAACTTATTGAACGGATTGATAAAACTGAGACTGCACTGAAAGAGCTGAAGACAAACATTGAAACATCAAAGGCCGGTCACGAGGGGCTCCTGGATGAAATTAAATCAAGCGCGGATAGAAAATCGATTCTGGAAAGAAATATCGAAGAGATGGAAACACGGATATCTCTCCTGAGCCGAATTCGCGACCTTGAGGAAGATAGAAAGCGGCTTGAAGACGGCAGACCATGTCCTCTGTGCGGCGCAACCGATCATCCTTATGCACAGGGGAATGTCCCCGTCTTGAATGAGGCAGAGGCTGAACTGAAAAGAACGAAAACCGAATGCAAAAAAGCGTCTGAGAAGCTGGGAAAACTTGAAAACAAACGTGTTAAGACGGCAGCGGATATCGAATATGCTGATAAAGAGCTGGCAGAAAAACGGGCGGCGCTGGACAAGGATGAAAAAGAATGTTCCGATGCCCTGTCGAAGTTGAATATCAAAGCTTCATTGGGAGAACGCGCCGGAAAGATAAGAGAAGAGTTGGCGAACAATCAGGTAAAAATTACCGAAACATCCGGCATTATTACCATCGCCGAAGAGAAAAACAAAAAAGAGAAGTTGGCCCGGACTGCCATGGAAAAGACAAGGATGAAATTTGACAATTCGGGCAAGGCGCTGCAGGATGCAAGGCATAAGATTGAAACGGCCGGTCTTGAGCATGAGAGGCTGGTCAAAGATTGCGCTGCTCTTGGAAAGGAGATCGAAAAGATTCGCGCTGCCGCTCTTAAAGATGTCGAACCTTTCGGGATAAAGGATATTTTGTTAACCGGCACCGATGATATTCTGAAAGATCTTAAAAAGCGTAGGAATACCTGGGAGGCAAAGCAGGATGAGAAAATCGCCTGTGAAAAAAAGATCGGTGACTTTAAAGCCTTGATTGATCGGGATGCGGCCCTTCTGGCCAGCCTTGAAAAGGATCTGGCGGCAAGGCGGAAGGAGCGCGGCGATCTGATGGGAGAATATGATTCCCTATGCTCTTCGCGCCGGGAACTTTTCGGAGAGAAGAATCCTGACCAGGAGGAAAAGTGCCTGGCGGATGCCGTGGATAACGCGGGAAAAGCCCTTGAAAAAGCGCGCGAAGAATACGGGCAAATTGAAAAAGTGATCAGCGCCCTGAAAGAGAAAATTGATTTATTGAAAGCAAGAACTGTAAATCGGGCAAAGGAACTGACGCAGGCTGATCAGAAATTGATGGAGCGGATCAAAAAGGCGGGATTTGAAGACGAGACAGACTATCTGTCATCACGCTTGAGCGAAGAAGACCGGGAACTCCTTTCCGACAAAGAGAAATGTCTGATCAAGGAAAAAACGGAACTTGACGCCTGTCGTCTGGACAGGTCGAAGGCACTTGCCTCCGAGCGTGAAAAAAACCTGACAGATCAATCCATTGTGGCGCTTAAAGAAAACATAAGCTCCTGTGAATCGGACCTGAAACAGATTATGGTTGATATTGGCGGAATCAGGAAGATCTTGAGTGAAGATGAAAAACAGAGGGAGACGCAGAAAGATCGCATAAAAAACATCGACGCTCAAAAAAAAGAGTGCACCCGATGGGATAACCTGCACCAGCTTATCGGTTCAGCCGACGGAAAGAAGTTCCGGAATTTTGCCCAGGGACTGACTTTCGAGATGATGACCGCCCATGCCAACCGGCAGCTCCGGAAGATGACGGACCGCTATCTCCTCATCCGCGACGTGTCGCAACCGCTCGAATTGAACGTCATCGATAACTATCAGGCGGGCGAAATCCGTTCAACGAAAAATCTCTCCGGCGGCGAAAGTTTTATTGTCAGCCTTGCCCTTGCGCTTGGCCTGTCTCAGATGGCCAGTCGAAATGTCCGGGTTGACTCCCTCTTCCTTGATGAAGGATTCGGGACTCTCGATGACGACGCTCTGGAAACGGCTCTGGAAACGCTGGCAGGACTGCAACAGGACGGGAAGCTTATAGGCGTTATATCTCATGTTGCTGCGCTCAAGGAGCGTATCAGCACTCAAATACAGGTAACACCGGAAACGGGTGGCCGCAGCAGCCTGACCGGCCCTGGATGCAGGAGGATTTGAATGGATTTTTCCGGTAACCCACAGTTGAAGTTGGCGTATGATTTTGTGCAGTATTCAGGCTGTAATGTTTTTCTTACAGGGAGGGCCGGCACTGGCAAAACCACCTTTTTGCGAAATCTCAAAATGGAGTCGGCCAAGCGCATGGTGGTGCTGGCCCCAACTGGTGTGGCGGCCATCAATGCAGGCGGAGTAACCATACATTCCTTTTTTCAATTACCTTTTGGACCGCAGCTCCCTTCCGATGCGCAGGAGCATTCCATAAGGCTTACCCGCTTCAGCCGGGAAAAAATCAACATCATCAAAAGTTTAGATCTTCTGATAATTGACGAAATCAGTATGGTAAGGGCAGACTTGCTGGATGCCATTGATACGGCGCTGCGACGCTACCGAGACCGCTACAAGCCTTTTGGCGGGGTTCAGTTGCTTATGATCGGCGATTTGCAGCAATTGGCCCCGGTTGTAAAAGAAGATGAATGGGATATCCTGAAGAATTATTACGATTCAGTATTTTTCTTCAGCAGTCGGGCGCTCCAAAAAACCGGGCATGTAAGCATTGAACTGAAAAACATTTACCGGCAGCAGGATGAGGGTTTTATCCGCCTTTTAAACAGAGTGCGGGATAATCACCTGGATGAAAACACCCTTAAAGAGTTGAACCGCAGGTATGTGCCGGGTTTTTCGCCTCACGACCAGGAAGGCTACATTACTTTGACCACACACAACTTCCAGGCACAGGAAAAAAATGTTTCAAGACTTAATGCCCTGAAAGGCAAAGTCAGGATATTTAAAGCCGACGTAAACGGCGAATTCCCCGAAATGGCCTATCCCACCGAATTGGAACTCGCCCTGAAGGTTGGCGCCCAGGTGATGTTTGTAAAAAACGATGTTTCGCCTTTAAAACTCTACTATAACGGTAAAATCGGAACAGTAGCGGTTATGGATGAAGGCCTTGTATATGTAAAATGTCCTGATGATGATGAAACCATATCCGTGAGCCGGGTGGAATGGCAAAACTGCCGCTATGCCATAGATGATGAGACTAAGGAAATCAAGGAAACGGTTATTGGCACCTTTATCCAGTATCCGCTGAAACTAGCCTGGGCCATAACCATTCACAAAAGTCAGGGGCTTACCTTCGAAAAAGCCATCATAGACGCACACGCTGCCTTTGCCCACGGACAGGTGTATGTGGCCCTGAGCAGGTGTAAAACTCTGGATGGGATGGTGCTGAGCACGCCAATCAGCCAACAATCGGTGAAAAGCGACAACACCGTAAAACATTTCACACGCCAGATTGAAGAAAACCCTCCCGGTGAAGAACAATTGGAGGTCATGAAAAATGCTTATCAACAATCTTTGATTATAGAGTTATTCGATTTTTTGCCCTTGCAGCAGCGCCTGGGTTATTTGCTGAAACTTTTGCAGGAACATGTTTTGCGTATTGACGCTCGTCTGATCGGGGTATTTAAACAGATGGACCATACTTTAAAAACTGAAATAGCCGGGGTTTCCAACAAATTTATGAGACAGGTGCATACGCTTATATCAGAAAACCAGGATCTGGAAAACAACATGCCGCTGCAGGTACGAATAAAGAAAGCCTGTCTCTATTTTGCTCCAAGGATAGAAACAGGTATTTTACAGGTACTCCTGGAAAGCGAAATTGAAACCGATAATAAAACCGTTCGCAAATCCCTCCATGAAGCCCTGGAACGGTTTCGGGCAGAGGTATTTATAAAAAAGGAGTGTTTAAAAGCCTGTGAACAAGGTTTCAGGCTTGCTGCTTTCCTGAAAACAAGGGCAACGGCTGCCATTTCACAGCCAATAGAGAAAAAAACGGCAAAAACCGCCGAACAATCCGTTGCTTCAGCACATCCGGAATTCTATGCCCTGCTTAAATCATGGAGAGATAAGACGGCAGAATCTCTTGACCTGCCCGGGCACAGGCTGCTGCCCTGGCGTACCATGAGAGAAATAGCAGATAAACTTCCGGCCACCCGACAGGCCTTGCTGAATATTAAAGGCATAGGTGAGAAAAAAGTAAAAAGATTTGGTGGAGAAATTCTGGAAATGACAATGACATTCCGCAAGAAAAAAAACATGGAGACTCACTTAGAAGAACCGACTCCACCCAAACCGAGGTCCCCGGCAAAAGGGGATTCCCAAAACTTGAGTTTTAAGCTTTTCCTTTCGGGGAAAACCGTAGAAGAGATAGCCGCCGAAAGGAAAATAACGGCAACTACCGTAGAAGGACATCTGTCACATTTTGTAGGAACGGGTCAATTGCCGGTGGGGAAAATGGTTCCGGCAGAAAAAATTTCACGCATTTCCGATTACTTTGCCAAGACCGACAACACCCTCATAGGATCAGCCAAAGCCGCTCTTGGAGGTGACGTATCTTACGTAGAAATCAATTGCGTGTTGAAACACATAGAATATCTGAAGACTAAGGAGGATGATTAAATTGGCCTTTCCTCTATGAAGACGCTTTGGAAACGGCTCTGGAAACGCCGGCGGGACTGCAATAGCCTGAGTGGACCGGGATGCGGGAGGGGCTAGTCGAATTTTTCTTTGCACAGCGGGCAGTTTTCAGGAAGCTTCAGCATCCGGACCGAGGGATTGCTTATCAGGTTTTTATAAATTGATTTATTGCAGGTGGGACAACGTACAAAAGTATATCCGAGCCTGGATGAAATAAGGATAATTAGCACCCCCGTTCCAAGAACCATAATAGAATTGAACATCCATATCCCTGATAGTCCAATCCCGGTTCCTGCGCATAAACCTGCTATAACTCCAAGGAGTTTTAAATTAAGTTTTTTACGTGGTGTCATTTTTCCCCTGTTTATTGAACAAAATGAATGGTGTTGACAAATATTTTAGCACATTTTATGGATCATCTCCAAGAGGGAATATTATTTTTAACCGGGTTTGTCCGGAGGATACCATCATGCCGATATATGAATTTTATTGCAGAGATTGTAATAC
>JAHJQU010000469.1 GCA_018819005.1 Pseudomonadota bacterium
CGCGAGACCTTTGCGAAACTTCCGGAAAATTGTTTACCGGGCAATTGATATCAGCGCTGATCTATGGGGACAAATTCGCACGAATCGGGTCCGCAATAATCACCAACATAATCGGATTCAGGACGATATAAGGTGCTTTGGGAGCCGCCTCTGCAAATTGCTCTTCCAGAACATGGGTCACCCATCCGGAGATGCGGGAAATGGCAAACAGAGGAGTGTAAAGGTCCACCGGTATGCCCATGGAATAATATAGTGACGCGCTGTAGAAATCGACATTCACGTAAATATCAGTCCCCTTGCGGAGTTTAAAAGCTTCTTTGCCCTTCTTCTCCAGCACCTTCGAGATCTCGTACCATCTGGTATCGCCGGCCATCTCACCCATGCGTCTCGACATGGGGGCTAAAATATGAGCCCGGGGATCATCGGTCTTGTAAACAGCGTGCCCTAACCCCATAATTAATTTGCCCTCATCTAAAATCCGGTTCACATACGTTTCGACACGGTCAACGCTGCCGATATCCAGCAGCATGAGCATCACGCGCATATTGGCGCCTCCGTGCAATTCGCCTGAAAGCGATCCGATTGCCGCCGCAACGGCCGAGTAAATGTGGGCGCGTATGGATGCCACCTGGCGGGCCGTAAAGGTTGATGCATTGAAGGAGTGTTCGGCGTGCAGCACCAGGGCCGCATCAAAAAAACGGACCACTTCCGGATCCGGTTTCCTTCCAGACAGCATGTAAAGAAAATTGGCCGCGTGGTCAAGGTCAGGATCAGGGGCCACCGGCTCCATCCCGTTGCGAATGCGCTCCCATGCCGCTACAACTGTAGCCAGTTTTGCAATTAATCGAATACCCATGCGTAACGCAGCTTCACGGGTTTGATCGGTTACATCATCGTCATGATGAGCCAGCATTGACGCGGACGCCTGTAAAATATCCATGGGAAGCGCTTTTGCCGGACGGGTTTTAAGGGCAGCGATTACTTCTTGGGGGAGACCACGCTCGGCAACCAGTTGCTTTTTAATGGCAGCCAGTTCACCCTGATCGGGCAGCTTTTCGAACAGCAGCAGGTGAATAATTTCCTCAAAGCAGGTCTTTTCAGCCAGATCCTTTATTAAATAGCCGCGGTAGATCAATTTCCCCTGATCGCCGATTACATCGCTTATTCTGGTGCTGGCAACTCTTACACCACGAAGCCCGGTATTCAGGGTTGGTGTGCATTGCTCCATGGATGCCTCCTTTTTCATCTGCCTGTAGTATTCGAACCGAAATAGCGAGCGCATTCTCCGCTGCTTGCGGCGGAGAGCCTCAATACTACCGGTGTCCAAGCCTTATTTTCGGATTGGGAACTCATTTCATCACGGCATATTGGATAACAGATATTAGGTTTACCCGCAATCTGTTTTGTGATTACCCGCATTGGGGTTTCGAACTCTCCCTGAAACCCGGACCTTGAACCGAAACAGCGGACGCATTTACCGAATAAAATATTTCATATTTATCCGGATTTTGCTATAAAATGGCTCAGGAATAGAATTCGATGCCGTAGTATCTATTGATGCCTCATCAAAGTTGCTGTTGTTGAGAGCGATTTGGATGTTTAAACAGGAGGTAACATGACAGATAAACAGCAGGGCGATTTGCCAAAATTTCTTGAGATCTTAGGGCTTATGGAAGAGCCGGCAGGCATTTTTTATACAGATATAAAGCCTTCGGAAGGTTTTTCACCAAAGCCGATGGAACTGCCTACCCGGGAAAGGGAAATGAAAAATGAGATCAACTGGCAGTCCGTTTTCGGTCAGTTCTCCTGTGTTCTGGGGAATATCTGGCTGGCCCGCAGGAAAAAAAAGGCGGCATACTTCACTGCGGAACAATTCGGTTGTCCCGGCGGCGCTTTCTGGCTCGGCTTCATGAAGCCTCAGACGGAGGCAATCATCCATTACGTTTCCACCGGAATACCCGGCAGGATGCACGGCGAGCTTTACTGTGATTCGCCGGATGAACTCAGGCGCATCCAGGCCTATATAGACCCACCGCCTTCATCCGGTAAATATTGTGTTGTGAAGCCCCTGAGCCTTTTTGCCGTTGATGAAAAACCGGATGTGGTAACCTTTTTCGCAAGGCCCGAGACATTGAGCGGCCTTCATCAGCTTGCGACGTTTGTAACAAACGACCCGGAGGTAGTTGTTTCACCCTGGGGGGCTGCCTGCACAAACCTGATCACGTGGCCTTACAAGTATCTGGCCAGGGGTGAAAACACGGCCGTTCTCGGTGGATGGGATCCATCGGCCCGCAAGTTTTTCAAAACCGACGAGTTATCATTCACTGTTTCATATGATATGTTCTGGACGATGGTTAAACGCTATGCAGAGTCTTTTCTTACAACAAGGACATGGTCAACGGTTCAGAAAAAGATTGCACGAAGCAACGAGGCATGGGCCAGAAAAACGGGCGGATAGAATCGTGTTAAATATTGACCTTTGGGTTGTTAAGGTTTAGAAAGATCTTCTTTTCAAATTTTTTTTGGAGTCAAGACATGTCAGAGAACCAGGACAATGAAAATCAGGATAATGAAAACTTTGATAATGAAAACCGGGACAATGAGTACCGGAGTTTTGCCGAGCTTCTAGAATCGTACAGCTCCGGCATGAAAGACGATCTTCAGATCGGGGACAGGATAAAGGGAAAGATCATTTCCATAGGAAAAGACTCAGTTTTTATGGATACCGGCACGAAGGTTGACGGAACCGTCGAACGGGCGGAACTTTTAGACGGCGATGGAAACATGCCCTTTATCGAAGGCGATGAAATTGAGCTTTATGTGGTGGTGATTGATGATCATGAA
>JAHJQU010000470.1 GCA_018819005.1 Pseudomonadota bacterium
CCCAGTCGGTCGTCCTGTCAACAGACTTTTCTATGTACTCTCTCGATGCCGTATGCTCGACACACTCATCAAAGGCCATAACGATATCGGCGCCGAGATCTTTTTGGATATCCATAGATTTTTCAGGTGTAAAAAAAATCCTTTCACCCTCCTCCTCGTATGAAAATGAAACCCCTTCATCGCTTATCTCTTTTCCGGGAAGGGAAAACACCTGGAAACCTCCCGAGTCGGTGAGGATGGTCTTATCCCAGCCCATGAAACGGTGAAGACCGCCCATCCGTTTGACTGTGGCAAGCCTTTCACCCAGGGAAAGATGGTATGTATTGGCAAGAATAACTTCCGAATCGGTCTCAGCGACATCTCTTGGCGTAGTTGATCTGACAAATCCCGCAGTGCCGACAGGCATAAAAGCGGGCGTTTGAACTTTCCCGTGAGCGGTTGTAAATTCACCCCTCCTTGCGCCGCATGAATCGACTGCAATCAGGTTAAAACCTATATCTTTTGAATTCATTTTATTTGTTTCCTGTTTTGATTTGATAATCCCGACAACGGCTCCTCTTTCTCTTCACTTTATACGTATCACGTTTTTTCTGATAATAAACATTTTTTGCATAAGAGTTCAATTATAATTATTTGATTTTAGACAAATATCAGTGTAAATAGTCAAGTGTCAAATCTCATGGAAACGGATTATATTTCAGCCGATAACGCAAGATCGTCCAGGGGACTTGGAACCCCCTGCCCGCCTTGCTGAAGGACATGGGTATAAATCATGGTGGTCGAGACATCGTTATGGCCGAGCAGCGCCTGGATGGTCCGGATGTCGTTTCCGCGCTGTAACAGGTGGGTTGCAAAGCTGTGACGCAGTGTATTTGCACTGACTTTTTTGACCAGCCCCGCCTTGACCGAGGCTGCCCGGATGGCCTTATTGATGACACTGGGATCGACATGATGACGCCTGACGGCATTGCTGCGCGGATCTTTTGACTGGGCGCTTGCGGGAAATACATATTGCCAGCCCCATTCTTTGGCTGCGTTCGGATATTTCCGGGCCAGTGCATGGGGCAAATAGACCTCGCCACAACCGTTTTTCAAATCGTTCTGATGCATAATTTTCACCCGGGCCAGATGCGCCTCCAGAAAAGGAATGATCGATGCCGGGAAGGTGGTCACCCGGTCCTTGTCTCCTTTGCCGGACCGAACGGTCAGGGTTTTCAACTCGTAATCAATATCCTTGATTCGCAACCGGATCGCTTCCGAAATCCGCAGTCCGCTTCCGTACAGCAGTTTAGCGACCAGTAGAGGGGTGCCACTCATCAAAGACAAAAGCCTGGCGGTTTCCTCTCGAGTCATCACCACCGGAATATTCGTTTTTCTATTGGCACGAACCGCATTGATCTCCTCACCCAGACTTTGCTTCAGCACCTTACGGTATAAAAATACCAAGGCATTCATCGCCTGATTCTGGGTCGCCGGCGCCACATCGCCATGAACCGCAAGATGAGTTAAAAACGCCTCAATCTTTTTCTCACCGCCAGCAAGATCATCCCGCGATTTCATTTCGTGAAAATTTACAAATTTTCGAATCCATTCACAATACGTTCTTTCCGTATGAATCGAATAATGTCCCAACCGCATGACATCGCGCACCTCATCCAATAATTTTCGGTCTTTTACTGTTGACATATCTATTAAAATAAGATTTTAAGATGATTAAGTATTCAATGCGTTATGCCAAGTATATCCGGATTAACTCATAACTCGGAAATCGACGCTCTGTTTACGCCATGTAACGACATATTAAGACAGTATTACTTTCAGGGCGGAATGGTGAAGCGGAAAAACCGTATCAATAGTTTCATAAAAAATCAAGCTTGATATTGACTCAGGGCAATTTTGCCCGAAAACGCCCTTAATATCAACTTATCAGGGCAATTTGACCTGATAATCAATGGTTATGTGAAGGAATTAATAGATGGATAATAGTCTAAGCAATAAAAGTAGAGATGATGATTTTGCGAATTACTTTCGTCAATTCTATGAACAATTGCGCATGGAAAGTGAACGTGGCTCTGCAATAGTTGGGGCAGCATTTATAGAGGAAGCATTAGAAAAAATGCTAAAAGCTCTATTGATTGCATCCGCAGAAAAAGATGATGAATTATTTAAAAGTTCGTATTCCCCATTAGGTAGTTTCTCAGCTAAAATCGATGTTGCTTATCGAACAGGTTTAATATCTCCAAAAGTTCGGAAAAGTCTTCATATTATTCGAGATCTGAGAAATGATTTTGCTCATTTATCACTTCAAATTAATTTTGAGACACAATCTGTTCGTGATAGAATTCGTAACCTATTTAACTTAAACAAGGAGTTATTCGAGACTCTTTGGCAAATTCTTAAAGACAATTTCGAGAACTTAATAGTAGATAATAACTCAATACATGGTATAGAGAACGTAGTTAAGAATTTAAGTTGGAAGTCAACTTATGAAGTACTTATTTCTATTATTGCAGGGACATTATTAGTAGAAAAAAACAGAACTCCAAAAATAGTTTCACATCATCGAGATTGAAACAGCACATAACAAGTCA
>JAHJQU010000079.1 GCA_018819005.1 Pseudomonadota bacterium
CGCTACAACGGGAGGAGGTTTTACATCCGCCACGTTTTTGAGTTCCTTCAAAGACCCGCCGGAAAGAGCGAGATTAACGAGGTCAGGGCGGTAGAAACTTTCCCGCAACTGCTCCGTGCTATATTCTTTGCCACCAACCTTAACCTGAAGATACTGATCACCTTTAGGAGAGGAATTGTAATAACCATTTGCCGTTGTAACAATCCATTCTCCATCTGCAAAATCAATCATGGAAGCAATTTCGTCACCTGAAGAGACATTCCATGTTCTTGTGGAAGCATCTCCTGTGGATATCACATACTTGCCATTGGGGAAAAATTTAGCTGAAGTCCCGGCATTCTTGCCGGTATGACCGCTAAGAGATTTCCATTCTGAGCCAGATGCTATATTCCATATTTTTATTTTGCTATCGTAGTCTGCGGACAGGGCATATTTGCCGTCCGGCGAAAAAGCTACGGAGTGTATTCCTCCAAAATTTGAGTGACCAGCGAAACTCTTTATTTGTGTTAAGTTCTTGGCATTCCACAATCTGACGCTGTCATCTGATCCACCGGATAAGGCATATTCACCATCTGCAGAAAAAGAGACAGCATTTACGCGAGGATCAAGAAAGTTTTCGCTTCCTACCACTGTTCTTATAGGCTTCCCCAACGATGTATCCCATAAATCAATTTTGCCGCTGCTACTGCCGGATAAGACATGTTTGCCATCTGGAGAATAGGCGACCGACCAAATATTATTTTTTAACTTAAAATCCAGTATTTCTCTTCCCGTTGCTACCTCAAATATTTTCATGGTTGGAAGTTTAGGTTTAGAAAACAAAGCCAGGTCCGAAGGAGGTCCTCCGCATAAAAGATATTTGCCATCAGGCGAAAAAGCTATCGAGATAGCTCTGTCATCACTAAATGTCAGTATCGGTTGTCTTGTAGCTAAATCCCAAAGTTTTGTTCCTTGGCCGCCGGAAGCGAAATATTTTCCATCAGGCGAAAAAGCGACCGCGATTGTATCACCCATAAAAGCCTTGGGATGAGCGAATGTTTGTATTTTTTTCCCTTGCATAATGTCCCAGAGGATAAAAGAGTCAAAGCCTCCCGCCAGAGCATATCGTCCATCCCGCGAGATATCTACTCTACCCACAACGGGAGCTTTTTGTTTAATTTCCCGAGACATGTCACCTTTTCCGGTAAGGATCGGCGTTGCCGCACAGGAAGAAAGAAAGAGTGCAAAACACACAGTCAATATTGTTCGATAAGCAATCATATAATATCCTCTATTCGAATCGTGTAGCCCGGTTTCTTCCGATACGTCAGGTTGATGTTTGTTTTCTCCGTTTACCGCCTGGTTTCCCTGGAGGTGCGTCAAGATTTGAATCATGTATCCGTTGGCCCCGGTCCCTCACAGGGCCGGATGATCATATCACTCTTATCGAGGAAATGACATCATTGATAACCGCTTGAAAGGGTGGATCTTTATCAGAATTGCCGTATGCTTTGTTACAGGAAGCAGCCCACGCTCTCGCAAAGCAGAAAAAGCTCCATCTCCAATTTGCACGTTTCAATCTATTATCAGCAAACCCCGGAATAGTCGAATAAATTGTTTTCAGTGCCCGCTGGTCAGGCGCAGCGCTAATGTCTGTAGAAGGTAATATGGGACTATTTGAAAGTGTGTGTCCCTTTGTGTGTCCTTTGCACTAGAAATCAGGGTAAAACCATTACACGTGGTTACACTGAGGGACACACAACCTTTAATGAAAGCAAATAGTTATAATAAAACAGGTGGCTTAGATATTTTCAAGGTTTGCCTCTCACGCCGGTAACACGGGTTCGAATCCCGTTGGGACCACCATGAAAAACAGGAAAAATAAGGGATCACCCGACTGGGGGCTGATAACCCCTTATCAGAAGGGTATTGCGGCGACTTTTTCAGCATTATGGCACGCAACCAGCCTGTCCTCGACCTGTCTGAGTTCCGGCTTTTGGGCAGCACAAATCTCGCTCATGAAGGCGCAGCGTTTATGGAAAGCGCAACCTGAAGGCGGATTCAAGGGCGATGGAATCTCGCCGGTGAGCCGGACGCGCTTTCTCCGCAGATTTTTGTTAACGCTTGGTATGGAGCCCATGAGAGCCCTTGTATATGGATGGAGCGGCTTTTTGAAAACTGCCGCTTTACTTCCCTGTTCCGCAGGCCTTCCGAGATACATCACCAGCAGGTCGTCTGCTATATGCTGCACAACGCCGAGATCGTGGGATATAAAAAGGTATGCCAGATTCATCTCGTCCTGCAGGTCCATCAGCAGGTTAAGAGCCTGTGCCTGAACCGAAACGTCCAGAGCAGATACAGGTTCGTCCGCCACAACAAGGGCTGGCTTCAGCATCAGGGCGCGTGCAATTGCAATGCGCTGCCGCTGCCCGCCTGAGAACATATGCGGATAGCGGTTGTATTGCTCCCGGGTTAATCCCACTTTAGCCAGCATCTCATAGGCAGCTTCACGTCGCCGGGATGCCGACAGACCGGTATTGATCTTAAGCGGCTCTTCAAGAATTGATCCGATCTTTTTACGTGGATTAAGGGAGCCGTACGGATCCTGAAAAACTATCTGCACAAGCTTGTGCAGTTCTTTTTGCTCATCTTTATTTCCGGTAGTTCCGCTTATTCCTTTGATTTCGAGCCGGCCTGACGTGGGCTGTTCGATCATCGTCACCAAACGGGCCAGAGTTGTTTTGCCGCAACCGGATTCGCCTACTACAGCAAGGGTCTTTCCGCCCCGGATGGTGAATGAGACGCCGTCGAGCGCTTTCAGGACGGAAGGCCTGGAAAAAAAGCCCTCCAGCCGTATTTTATAGTACCGTTTCAGATTATCGGCGGTGATAATTATCCCGCTATCCATTTTGAGGCACTCCTTTTGCGAGCGGGAAATGGCAGCGGACTACCCCGGTGCCATCCGGAATCAGAGGCGGCATTTTAGTTTTGCATATTGAGGCTGAATATCTGCAGCGGGGATTGAAAATACAACCCGGTATGGAGTCATATCTTCCCGGAACAACTCCGGGGATAGTCGGCAGACGCTTCAATCCCCGGCTTCTTTCAGGCAGCGCACCGAGTAAAGCCGCGGTATATGGATGGCGCGGATTGGAAAATATCTCATCAACAGAATGCTTTTCAACAACCTGACCGGCATACATTACAACAACATGCTCTACGGTTTCAGCAATCACAGCCATGTCATGGGTTATAAGTATTAAAGCCATCTGCTTTTTGTGCTGCAGATCAAGCAGCAGATCGAGAATCTGGGCCTGAATTGTTACATCCAGCGCGGTGGTCGGTTCATCCGCAATCAAAAGGCGCGGATTGCAGGCGATGGCCATGGCGATCATCACCCGCTGGTTCATTCCGCCCGACAGCTGATGGGGAAAGCTGTTGATTCGCTCCTTCGGCATTGGAATACCAACCTGTGCCAGCAACTCGATGGTCCGTTTCTGACGCAATACCTTATTACCGCCTTCGTGAACTTTCAATGTCTCCATAATCTGGTAGCCAACAGTAAAACAGGGATTCAGGCTTGTCATGGGCTCCTGAAAGATCATGGCGATATCCTTGCCGACAAGTGAGCGGCGTTTGCCGGGAGATATGTTTAGAAGATCATTGCCTCTGAAAAGAAGTTTTTGAGCAGAAACTTTGCCGGGATAAGGGATCAGTCCCATCAGCGCAAGTTGGGCAACACTCTTGCCTGATCCGGATTCACCGACGATGCCGACCACCTCACCTTCCCCGATGGTCAGATTGAAATCATCAACAGCCATAAAGCCGGAAAAATCAACAGACAGATTTTCTATTTCGAGAAGATTCATTATCGTTTCAATTTAGGGTCTAAAGCATCACGAAGCCCGTCGCCCGCAAGGTTGAACGCGAGCACGGTAAAAAAAATTGCCAACCCCGGAAAAGTAACCACCCACCACGCGCGTTGGACAAACTGGAGAGCATTGGCGAGCATTGCACCCCACTCCGGTATGGGCGGCTGCGCTCCCATGCCGAGAAAGCCAAGCGCCGCCGCGTCAAGGATTGCCGTTGAAAAACCAAGAGTGGCCTGAACAATCAGGGGGGCCATGCAATTGGGCAGAATCACTATAAACATCAGGCGTAATGCTCCCGCTCCGCATACCCTCGAGGCTGTAACATAATCCTTGGCTTTTTCGGTGATTGCCGAGGC
>JAHJQU010000080.1 GCA_018819005.1 Pseudomonadota bacterium
ATACGGACGGCTTTTTTCTGGAGGCCGAATCGAAATGGCGCCCTGTCGATTCCATTAAAGAAGGAGTTTTTGCCTGCGGACTTGCACATTCTCCAAGGACTATTGCAGAATCGGTTGCGACAGCGGAAGCGGCAGCCCAACGTGCGATCCGCATTCTTTCACGAAACAGACTGCCTTCGGGAAAAATAACGGCGATAGTCCGTCACAGCCTGTGCAGTCTATGCGGGCAGTGTATCGAAGCCTGCCCCTACGGCGCAAGACGCCTTGATACGGAAAATGAAAAAATCCTGGTCAATCCTCTTATGTGTCAGGGATGCGGAACATGCGCTTCTGTTTGTCCGAACAAGTCATCCGTAATTGAAGGTTTTTCGACCAGGCAGATACTCGAAGTAATCGATGCGGCGCTCTGTATCTGATCGGATATTTATGGAAAATCCGGCACATGGCGAAAACCGGTATTAAGGAAGAAAACATGATTATACAGTTACAGTCATAACCTATTAATATTTTGGGAATGCCATGCTCAAGCAACTAAACCGTTTTCGTCACAGCATTGTCCTGAAGCTGATTGTATCAGTGGGACTCACTCTGCTTATGTCCCTCTCCGTCTGGGCGTATTTCAACATCCGTTCCCAGAAAACAAAGGTAATGGAAAATATTGTTGCCGGGACAGACCGCCTTGGTGCCACCATAAAACTCGGCACTCATTATTCCATGATGTTAAACTCCCGCCATGATATCAATGAAATAATCAAAAATATTTCAAAGTTGAAGGAAATCGAGAACATCCGCATATATAATAAGGAAGGAAAAATCAAATTCTCGAACCGTCCCTCCGAGTTGGATCTTGCCACGAATATCAAGGCGGAAGCTTGCGATATCTGCCACCGTTCAGAACCTCCGCTTGATAAACTGGATCTTCCTGAAAGGACAAGGATTTCATATTCCCCGAAAGGGCACAGGATGCTTGGCATTATCGATCCGATCTACAACGAACCGGGTTGTTCCGCCGGCGAATGTCATATCCATCCTAAAAACAAAAAGGTCCTTGGCGCGCTGGATGTCGTTATCTCGCTGGAAGAGACCGACAGGGCAATGTTTTCGTTTGAAAAAGAGATGATTATTCTTGCGTTATTTGTCTTTTTTATAACCTCCACCATTATTTTCCTTTTTGTCCTGAAATTTGTGAATGAACCCATCAGGAAACTCATTGACGGAACACGCCGGATAGCCGGCGGCGATTATTCCGGAAAAGTTGAAATTGACCAGGATGATGAGATGGGTCAACTTGCAAAAGCCGTCAACAGTATGGGACAAAAAATCGGTGAAAAGCAGGCGGACCTTAATGCTCAGAGGGACGAATACCAGACCCTGTTTGAACATGTGCCGTGCCTTATCACGGTTCAGGACAGGAATTTCAGACTTCTTAGATATAATCATGACTTTGCCAAAAATTTCAATCCCCAACCCGGCGATTTTTGCTTTCATGCATACAAAGGAAGAAGCGAAAAATGCCCGGTATGCCCGGTTGAGAAGACATTTGAAGACGGATTATCCCATTTCGGGGAGGAATCAGGTATCGATAAAGACGGAATACTTACCCACTGGCTGTTCACGACCTCTCCCATTCGGAATGAAAAAGGTGAAATCATCGCCGCGATGGAAATAAGCCTGAATATTACGGAAAGAAAACGCCTCGAGGAAGAGCTCAAAAAATCCGAAATAAAATACCATGCCATCTTCAACAATATTCCAAACCCGGTATTTGTGCTGAAAAAGGATACGCTTGATATTCTCGACTGCAATGACAGCGTAAAAGGGGTATACGGATTCGACAAAGATGAGATCATAAACACCCCTTTTTTAAGCCTTTTCATCAAAAAAGAGAGAGCCTCCGTTGAGGCAGAAATCAGGAATTCACCGGTCATCAATCAGGTCAAACAGCTCCACAAAAACGGGGATACAATTTTCGTCAATATCCGCATTTCTCCATCCGCATATCCCGGGGAAAAAGTTCTTCTTGTAACCACAAGCGACATAACGGAGCGTCTGGAAGCCGAACAGCTTTTGATTCAGGCAAGCAAAATGACGACCCTGGGGGAGATGGCATCAGGTGTTGCTCATGAACTGAACCAGCCTCTTTCGGTCATTAAAACGGCGAGCAGCTTCATCATCAGGAAGACAAACCAGAATGAAAAGATTGAGGATCAGATCATGTCCACTATGGTGAACAAGATTGACTCAAGCGTGGACCGGGCAAGTAAAATAATCAACCACATGAGGCTCTTTGCCCGTAAATCAGACATGGAACGTGAAAAGGTAAATGTAAACGAAATCCTGGAAAATGCTTTTGAAATCTTCAGCCAGCAACTTAAAATAAGAGATATTGAAGTTGTTTGGGACACGGAAGAGAATCTTCCTGAAATAAAGGCCGATTCGAGCCGGCTGGAACAGGTCTTTATCAATCTTCTGATTAATGCGCGGGATGCTATTGAAGATTTATATCCGCCCGGACAGGATACAAAAGGAGATAAAAAAATCGCTCTAAGAACCCGCTCAGCCGGCGGAACCGTCATAGTAGAAGTCTGCGACACCGGTATTGGAATCCCTGACACAATTCTCGACAAGATATTCGAACCCTTTTTCACAACAAAGGAGGTCGGGAAAGGAACCGGGCTGGGACTGTCGATCAGTTACGGAATCATAAAGGAGTGCGGCGGAAACATCACTGCC
>JAHJQU010000471.1 GCA_018819005.1 Pseudomonadota bacterium
AACCAGAAACCAGAAACCATGAACCAGAAACCATTCTTTTAAGCGGGCGGATAGAGAAGATAACATATACAAGCCAGGAAACCGGGTACACGGTTGCGAAGGTAATAGTTCAGGGAAGAAAAGACTCCGTCACCGTTGTAGGAAAACTCATCTCTCCGGTTCCCGGCGAAACGCTCACTATGAAGGGTGAATGGACAAGGCACCCTAAATTCGGCGAGCAGTTCAAAGTCTCCGAATTTTCAAGCGCCCCCCCTGAAAGCCCTGCCGGAATAGAAAGATATCTCGGCTCCGGACTTGTGAAGGGTATCGGGCCGGTCATGGCGGAACGGATAGTAAAAAAGTTCGGTATAAAAACTCTTGATATAATAGAAAAAGATACGGGCAAGCTCTCTTTAGTTGAAGGGATAGGAGAGAAGCGGATAGCCATGATCAGAAAGGCATGGGATGAGCAGAAGGAGATCCGCAATCTCATGCTTTTTCTCCATGCCTACGGCCTTGGCGCGGGTTACGCCGTGAAAATCTTCAGAAGGTACGGAAACAGGGCAGCGTCGATAATGAAAGAAAATCCGTACCGACTGGCTGTCGATATATCGGGAATAGGGTTTATAACCGCAGACAGGATCGGCGAAAAGCTCGGCTTTTCCAAAAACTCGGAAGAAAGAGTCGAATCCGGAATAATATATCTTCTTTTTACCCTCTCTGAAGAGGGACATATCTATTACCCGTTGCCGGCCCTTATCGAAAGCGGAGCGGAAATGCTGGGTGTTGAAAGAGAGGATGTGAAGAAAGGGATTGATGCCGCAGCCGCGTCGGGTAAAATAGTCATCGAAGAGTTTGAAGGAGATGCAGGAGAGCCGGAGGAGAGAAATGGTGCCTTTCTTGCAAAATATCATTACTGTGAAACCGGCATATCAAAACTTCTTAAGCATATTGTTGATTCGCCGAAATCTTTCAGAAATGTCGATCCAGACAATGCTATCAAATGGGCACAGAATCAACTCTCCATTGTCCTTGCAGAAAAACAGGCGAAGGCCGTCCGGAGTTCGCTTCAGGAAAAGACGCTCGTAATTACCGGAGGACCAGGCACCGGAAAGACTACAATCATAAACGTCATCATCAGGATATTTCAAAGACTCGGGGTGAAAATCCTGCTTGCCGCGCCCACCGGGAGGGCTGCGAAGCGAATGAGCGAAGCAACAGGGTACGGGGCGAAAACAATTCACAGGATGCTCGAATACAACCCGGAAAAGGGAGGGTTCCAGAGAGATGAAAATAATCCTCTCGAGTGTAATCTTCTGGTTGTTGACGAAGCCTCCATGATAGACACGCTTCTTATGTTCGGCATGCTCAAGGCTGTGCCTCCGGATGCGGTTTTGATTCTTGTCGGAGATGTCAACCAGCTCCCTTCCGTGGGCCCCGGGAATGTTTTGAGTGATGTGATAGGATCGGGACTTATCCCTGTTGTTGTTCTCACCGAAATCTTCCGCCAGGCAAAGGAGAGCCTCATAGTAATCAACGCCCACAGGATAAACGGCGGAGAGATGCCTTTCTGGAAAGCGGATGAAAACGGCGGCGATTTTTATTTCATAGAACAGGATAATCCTGAAAGGATAATTGAAATAATCAGGGAGCTTGTAACAGAGCGTATCCCGAAGCGCTTTGGTTTCGATTCCATCGATGATATACAGGTTATGACTCCCATGCACAGGGGGATTCTCGGATCCTCCTCACTGAATGCGGTTTTGCAGGAAGCGCTCAATCCGGGAGAAGCCCTGCTTGTACGCGGTGAAAAAAATTACAAGACAGGCGACAAGGTAATGCAGATAAGAAATAATTATGAGAAAGATGTCTTCAACGGCGATATCGGTCGGATAAAGTCGATCGATTCCGAAGATCAGAAAATGATTGTATCTTTCGACGGGCGGCATGTCGAGTATGATTTTCATGAACTGGATGACATTATTTTATCGTATGCCGTCTCGGTGCACAAGTCGCAGGGTTCCGAGTATCCTGCCGTAGTGATGCCGGTTCATACGCAACATTATATGCTTCTTCAGCGAAACCTTATATATACGGCGCTCACAAGAGGGCGGAGGCTTGCGGTTATGGTGGGCACAAAGAAGGCTCTTGCAATCGCAATCAATAATAACAGGACGCAAAAGCGGTATACATATCTTCAAAACAGGCTGAAAAAACGGTGAATAGTAAACAGTGAACAGTGAATAGTAAAAGGCAAGGGGTCGGGGATGGTGACCTTGTCATCAAATTGTCTTGACATTCAGGAACACATTCTTCTATATATAAGAAAAACAACGATATTTCTGTTAAATCAAACCAATCAGGACAACCGATAGCTCTGCTGCGTTGTCAGGCTTATGGTTGTCCAGGGAGTGGGAAACTTCATAGGAGGTGCCATGAGAGTATTGATTGTCATTCTTGCTTTTTTATTTGTATTTGTGGTTTTTTCTAATCCGGCCGTTGCCGCAGACAAGGGAATCGGGGTAATAAAAAATATCAAGGGTTCCGTGTTCATTGAACGGGAGAAAACATCTATTCCCGCAAAAATTGGCGACAGGCTTTTTGAAAATGACACCATTGTTACAGGCAAGGGCGGGTCGATGGGAGCCGTTTTAAATGACAACAGCCTGATCTCAAGCGGTTCCGATTCAAGACTCGTACTGTCCCAGTTCACTTTCAATCCCGCAGAAAATAAACTATCCAGCACGTTCCAGATGGCGCGTGGCACTTTGGCCTATATATCCGGTTTAAT
>JAHJQU010000472.1 GCA_018819005.1 Pseudomonadota bacterium
ATAAGTCCGGCAATCTGTACCATACAAATTTTTTTCCCCGTATCCGTTTCTATTAAAACCGCGTTGTGCTCATTTTCTTTTGAGGCTTTATCAAGATTTGCGGAAAAAAATTTACCGGGGGAATAGCTGATTTTTAAAACTCTTCCCTCATGGGGAATCCTGTTAACATGAACATTAAATACAGACATGAAAATGCTGATTTTTATGGACATTCCTTCAAAAAAAGGATTTTCATCAACAGGTCCCGCAATAATCACTCTTCCATCGGCCGGAGAAACAACAGCTCCTTCCTCCATCGGCACAACCCTGTCAGGATCCCGGAAAAAATAACAGATAAAAACCGTTACCGCAAGCCCGGCAATTGCAACGGAAGCAACTCCTGTCAGTGCAAAAACCGCTGTAGCAAAAACGGAAGCTATTATAAAGTAATACCCTGGTTTTGCGATAGAAAAGGCGGGGTGATTATCCTGATCCGGCCTTTTTAAATCTTTCATGATTATGATTTCTGTTTATGTGAGTTATTCAAAGCTATCAAATATAAAGAGATTGCCTCGCCCTCCGCTAATGCATTATAGTTGAATTATTTGCAATACCGACAGGTTACAAGTGCAATCTCGGTTTAAATAGATGATACATTAATTTTATGCGTCCTTATATCAAACTTAATAACATGCTGTCAAATATAAGATTAATTATTTTTTCTCCGAATTGAAACGAAACAGCGAACACTAACTCCGCTGCTTTTTTTCATTACCACGAAAGTCCGCCGCGTCGGATTTTTACGTGAGAGGCTGGATTTTCTGATTATTCTGTAAAGCATCTGATTCAGTTTCTGAATTTATCTCTGAAAGAGGCTCTTTATCCTTGCTGCGCTGATATTTATTAACAGCCCTGTTGTGCTCTTTGAAGTTTGCCGAAAAGTAATGTGTTCCGTCATTCTTTGATACGAAAAAAATATAAGGAGTTTCAGCGGGATAAAGAGACGCTTTGATCGAATCGTATCCGGGACTTGCTATAGGGCCGGGTGGCAGACCTTCTATTTGATATGTATTGTAAGGAGTTTTTGTTGATAGATGTTTGCGGGTAATATTGCCGTCAAACTTTTTTATTCCGTATATTACTGTAGGATCAGTTTCAAGGCGCATACCTTTTTTCAATCTGTTATAAAAGACTGACGAAATCAGTTCGCGTTCATGTTTATCCCCGGTCTCTTTTTCAATTATTGATGCAAGAGTAATAATCTGATGTATTGAAAATCCGAGTTCGTTGGCCCTTTCTTTCCATTCAGGTTTAAAAACAGCCCATAATCTTTCTACCATAGCAGATACAATATCCTCAACAGATTCATCTTTGGGGAAATAATAGGTATCAGGATATATATAGCCTTCAAGAGATTTCGCCTCGATTCCTTTATTACTGACAAACGAAGGATCGGTTGTTTTCTTGATAAAATCTTCCTCTGTTCCAAAGCCGGCACCTGATATAACAGCAGCAATTTGGCGCAGGTTATACCCTTCAGGAATGGTAACCTTATGAAGGTATGTTTTTCCTCTGACCATCATATCGAGTATAACAGCAGGCGGCATTAAAGATGAAAGTGCGTATTCCCCGGCTTTTATTTTTGTGTCATATCTTTTTATCAGGGCCAGCAGTTTGAACCTTATTGGATCTTTTATAATTCCTGCTTCACTCAAATTCGCAATTGTTACATTGAAACTCTCCCTCTTGCCCACAGTCAGAATTTTTACAGTCTTATCAACACCTGCCGGCATTTTTGCATAGTCAATCATATCAAACACAAGTAACAATGCAGCAATGACAACAAAAGATAATATCGACAGGGCTATTATAAGATATTTATTCAAAAATAAAATTCCTAGTCTATGATTTTTAGCGGGAAAACAACCTTGTTATTTTATAATATGCCAAACCCGGTTAAATTGTCAAAGATGTATTTGAAGTTTATATTGAGACCTTTGAAGAACGCCCAATTTTGGCCAAGTACAAGGAAGGCGATAATTAAGGCTTAGATTCATGGTTTATGGTTCCTGGTTCCTGGTTCCTGGTTAAAAGAAACAACCAGAAACTACAAACCAGAGACCAGAAACCAAGTCTTTAAATAAATCGGGCAAAAGGGGGTGTTATGCAAAGGTCTCATATTATGATCCTTGATTAAATCAGTATTATGTCTTATAGTTTGTTTCAGAATGATTATTTTACTTACTCCATAAGCTGGGAATAACTACTTGAAATCAAAAGAAACTGCATCTTCAGAATATAAGGGTTTTGAGCAGGGGCCTATCCGCCCTCCTAGCGAAGCCAACAGTCTTTTAATACGCGTTACAAGAAACTGCCCGTGGAACCGTTGCGCCTTCTGTCCTGTCTATAAAAGATCAAAGTTTTCTGTACGCCCTGTTGAACATGTCATTAAAGACATTGATACAGTTCACAGGCATGTTGTAACATTGCGCCGGCTTGCCGACGAAGCAGAAAAAAGAGGCCGGACAGAGATTGATACTGCCAAACTAAGAATAAAACCTGAAGAAAGGCAGGCTTTTAATGCGGCATACCACTGGCTCTCTTACGGAATGAAATCAATCTTTATTCAGGATGCAAACAGCCTGATAATCAAACCACCCGATCTCATTGAAATACTTAAATATCTTAAAAACTGTTTCCCTCAGGTTGAACGGGTTACCTCATACGCGAGATCCCGTACAGTCGCGAGGATAAGCGACAGCGAACTATCTGCTATAAGAGCTGCCGGTTTGAACAGGATACATATCGGCCTTGAATC
>JAHJQU010000473.1 GCA_018819005.1 Pseudomonadota bacterium
AAAATTATGAAAATTGTTTCAATCGCAACCAGCAAAAAAAAAGGCACCAGAAAAAATTGTGTAAACGAGGCTGAGCTGATAGCTGATCATGGCCTGAACGGGGATGCCCATGCCGGCAAATGGCACAGGCAGGTCTGTTTTCTTGCATCGGAAAGCATAGAAAAGGCAAGAAACCGGGGGCTTGATGTAAAATTCGGAGATTTTGCAGAAAATATCGCAACAACAGGTATAGACTGGAAAAATATACCGGTCGGAACACAACTGAGGCTTGGAAAAAAAGCCCTTGTTGAAATCACCCAGATCGGAAAAGAGTGCAAAAAGAAATGTGCGATCTTTTATCAGGCCGGAGATTGCATTATGCCAAGAGAGGGTGTGTTTGCCAAGGTTATCGAAGGCGGCATTATACGCTGCGGAGATAAAATCATGTTTATTCTGCCTGAAACCAATTTAATTCACTGGAAAAATAAAACTGATGCGTTGATCAAACATTTTTTGATAGGAGAAGAACCACTATCAATCCGCATACAGGGAAAACCCTATTCGGTTGTCATGCGGACACCAGGTGATGAAATAGCCCATGTTGCCGGTTTTTGTCTGGGAGAAGGAATTATTGATTCTCCGGATGATTTTATTTCCATTGGTTTTTGTGACGGATCCGACTCGAATGTTGTTACAGTGACCCTTACTCCTTCCAGAAGAGAAATCGTTTCCGAACTTCTTGAAAGACGTGGTTTTGTAAGCCAGACCAGCTGCGGTTTATGCGGCAAGGAGCTGATAAAAGATCTTTACCAGACAATCATTCCTCTCTCTGACGATTTATCAATAGATATTAATAAAGCCCTTTATTGCCTTGAATCCCTCTCGGATCACCAGCCATTAAGAAAAGCTACACGAGCTCCCCATGCCGCCGCAATTTTCTCATCTGAATGCGAACTGTTATCGGTCGCCGAAGATGTGGGTCGCCATAACGCACTTGACAAGGCAATCGGGAAATTATTTCTCGGCAACAAGCTTTCACAGGCATCTTTACTGGTTCTTTCTTCGAGGGTAAGTTTCGAACTAGTCCAGAAAGCGGCGAAAGCAAATATTCCTGTCTTACTTGCCATATCCCGGCCAACCGAACTGGCCGTTAAACTCGCCACAGAAATCAACATGACAATCGCATGTCTTGCGGGAGATGGCGGACTTTTTATTTACTGCGGGGATAAAAGGCTGAAAAGATAGCTTGTAAACTTCGGCACACCCTGCCGATGCCGACAGCCCGCTGTTTCGGGCAGAAGATACGGGGATTCTTCTCGTCTTTATTCCCTCCCCCCCCAGCGCTGAAATAAATTGTGTTCGATGCCCATGTAGTCGAAGATCTTGCCGATGGTCTGATCGATGATATCCTGAATGGTTTTAGGACGATGGTAAAAGGAGGGCACCGGAGGCAGGATATGGGCGCCCATATCGGCCGCCTGGGCCATTAAGCGAAGATGGCCTTTATGCAGGGGAGTTTCGCGTACCACCAGCACCAGCTTCCGCTTTTCCTTCAGACACACATCGGCCGCCCTAACCAACAGATTTTCAGTGTAGGAGTTTGCAATCCCCGACAGTGTTTTGATGGTACATGGAGCCACTACCATGCCGGCGGTCAAAAAGGAGCCGCTGGCCACTGCCGCGGCAATATTGCCATGTTCGTAAGTAACATCTGCCATAGCAAGCACATTCTCAACTTTATAATCGGTTTCAATCCCTATGTTGAGTTTGCCTGCCTCACTGATGATCAGATGTGTCTCATATTCGGTATCGCGTAATAGTTCCAGCAGCCGCACCCCGTAAATGACGCCGCTTGCCCCCGATATTCCAACAATGATTCGATTTTTCATACCTTACCTTCCATATTTTGAGCCATCACTTCCCATACCGTTGCAATCAATGGCTTTTTTGAATCTCTCCCGACCGCGGCCACCGGGATGCAGTCTCTTCAAGAATCAAATCCACCAGAGTTTTACTGTTTGCGATCACCCGTTCTATTCCCGCTTGGGAGATATTGTCCCAGTGTATACCGGCGGTCACCACCACCGGAGAATTGAGTGCAGCCGACAATGTTTCGGCAACCGTCTTGGCCAGCTCATCTTCTTTATGCGCAGGCAGGCAAATCACTGAAGCCGTTGCGCTAACAACGTTAGGATCCCTTAAACTGGGCCTCGGTTGTGCCACGGCCACAGCCCCTATATGCGGCATTTCCCCGCCCCAGATGGCCACCAGCAGGTCCGTTCCGATCCGTCGCACCTCGGCATGGATATCATAGGCCCCTGTGCTGGTTTCTACCATAAATGTGTTATCGGACAAGATCGCTCCTTTAGTCGCTATGGCTGATCAATTCAAAAACAGATAATGAAAATCAGGTTCAATCGAGTTAATATTGTCTTGGCTACTTGCTCAGACCTAAAACAGCCCTATTTCATGGGCCAGTTTATGGGCCAGGGCCTTAGCGGTTTCGGTACTAAACCATGCGTCCAGTCCCGCCAGGCGCACGGCCCTGGCTTCTTGTCAGGCAGCATAGGCATCCCCAAACATCGCCTGATAGCGGCGGATACTCTCCGGGCCGTAACGGTCCAGGCGGTCGGCTTCCATCACCAGAACGGCATTAATATCTTGCATGGCAATTACTGCTTCCGGTTCGTCATGCACGGCGATGATAGCCACAATCCGGTCACATTTGGCAGAATCGCAGGCAAGCCTATCCAAAATGTCTGCGGCCAGCTTCGCACCTTCCTGCATATGATGCCGCAAGCTGACACAATCCTTTTTTTTTGGCCGGTGTGGCGTTGAGAAAATCCTGATAGTCCACCCGGCTCCAGCCGATATCATGCAGGTATAAGCATGGCAG
>JAHJQU010000081.1 GCA_018819005.1 Pseudomonadota bacterium
CCAAACTTGCGGGTCTTGAAATTACTTACAGCGTGACACTCAATGATGTGAGAGAAGAGATTCTACCTGAAATCGATGATGGTCTTGCAAAAAATCTCGGCAGTTTTACCACTCTTGAGGATTTAAAAAAGGCTATCAGGGAGAATCTTGACCAGGGTTATAAAAAACGTGTTGAACAGGAATTAAACGAGTCGATATTTTCATCCCTTATTTCCAAAACAGAGTTTGAAGTCCCTGAAGCATTGGTAGATTTCGAGCTTGAACAGATAATTGCCGATGCCGAAAGGTCTTTTTCTTACCATAATACATCAATGGAATCCCTCGGTCTTTCAAGAGAAATTCTCTCCGAAAAATACCGGGATACTGCCGAAAAACAGATAAGGCGTCATCTTATTTTAGATAAGATAATCGAGCAGGAAAAACTTACTTTAAAAGATGAGGAGATTGAAGAAGGTTTTAAAAAAATGTCCGAATCTTTCAATCAGCCTGTTGAAGAAATAAAAAATTTTTACAGGCAAAACAAAGACAAACTTGATTTTTTTAAGCAAACGTTACTTGAAAAAAATGCGATCAATCTTATTCTTGAAAGCAGTGCTATTGAGAACATAGAACAGGTTCAGGAAACAGCAACATGAAAAAGGAGTAAACATTGCCATTAATACCAATAGTTATAGAACAGAGCAGCAGAGGCGAGCGTGCATATGACATATATTCACGGCTGTTAAAAGACAGGATCATTTTTCTGGGAACAGCCATGAATGATGAGGTTGCAAATCTTCTTATTGCCCAGCTTCTTTTCCTTGAATCTGAAGATCCTGAAAAAGATATAAATTTTTATATTAATTCGCCCGGTGGAATTGTTACTTCAGGATTGGCCATCTATGATACGATGCAATATATCAAGCCTGACATTGCAACAGTGTGCATAGGCCAGGCTGCCAGCATGGGAGCCCTTTTGCTGGCTGCCGGAACAAGGGGCAAGCGTTATTCTCTCCCCAATTCACGTATTCTGATTCACCAGCCTATGGGAGGGTTCCAGGGCCAGGCTTCAGACATCGCTATTCAGGCGAAAGAGATTCTCAGAATGAAAGAGATTCTGAATAATATTCTGAGTGTCCATACAGGAAAAAATTTAAAACAAATACAGACAGATACAGACCGGGACTACTTTATGTCGAGTCAGGAAGCAAAAGAATACGGTCTTATAGATCACGTTATTTTAAACAGGGACGACCTTGATAATATCGAAAAAGCCGGAGGCGCTAAATGACAAAAAAAGGAAACGACAGCGACAATCTTTTCTGCTCATTCTGCGGAAAGAACCAGAAAGAAGTTACAAAGCTGATAGCAGGACCTGCCGTTTATATTTGTGATGAATGTATCCAGCTTTGCAGTGAAATTATTGAAGAGGAAAGTGACAAAGCAACGCCCGAACATGATGCTCTTCTTGCGCCAAAACAGATAAAGGGAATGTTGGATGATTATGTTATCGAGCAGGATTATGCGAAAAAAATTCTGTCCGTAGCCGTATATAACCATCACAAGAGGCTTGATTCAACCATCAACAGCGGAAACGTAGAGATACAGAAAAGCAACATACTGCTTATCGGGCCGACCGGCACAGGCAAAACTCTGCTTGCCCAGACTCTGGCCAGGTTTTTAAATGTACCGTTTACAATAGCGGATGCCACAAGCCTTACTGAAGCCGGTTATGTCGGTGAAGATGTAGAAAATATTATACTTTCTTTGCTCCAGAATGCAGATTATGATGTAGAAAAATGCAAGCGCGGAATCGTTTATATAGATGAAATAGACAAGATAGCCGCAAAATCCGATAACCCTTCAATAACAAGGGATGTTTCAGGCGAAGGCGTGCAGCAGGCGCTATTAAAAATTATTGAAGGAACCACCGCAAGCGTTCCTCCAAAAGGAGGGAGAAAACATCCTCAGCAGGATTTTGTAAAAATTGATACAGCTAATATCCTTTTCATATGCGGCGGTACATTCAACGGACTTGATCAGATAATTCAGAGGAGACTTGGTTCCAAGACAATGGGTTTTAGCGCAAAAATTGTTCCTAAAGAGAACAAGAATAAAAGCGAGTTGTTAAAGCTGGTTCAGCCTGAAGATCTTATTAAGTTCGGGTTAATTCCTGAATTCCTGGGTCGTCTGCCTGTTGTTGCGACTCTTGATGAGCTGAGCGAAGCTTCACTTATCCGGATTCTGACGGAACCCAAAAACGCTCTGATCAAGCAGTTTACAAAGCTCTTTGAGATGGAGGGTGTAAACTTGAGGCTGACGGACAGCGCCCTTTCGGCCATCGCAAAAGAAGCTCAGAAGCGGAAATCCGGTGCAAGAGGTCTGCGTGCGATTCTTGAAAGCTGCCTGCTCGATATAATGTACGAAATTCCTTCTGCAAAAAACGTGAAGGAATGTGTAATAAGTGAAGATGTGATACTTAACAGGGAAGAGCCGATTTTACTGTACGAGCAATCAAAGAAACAAGCTTGATATAACTTAAAGATGATTTTATGAGATAAATATTGTTATGGTCAATTTGCCAGGTTTTTTTAATATTAATAACAAGGAACAGGAAAAGGCTTCAATGAAGATGCAACTTCCTCTATTACCATTAAGAGATATCGTGGTATTCCCGCATATGATTGTACCTCTCTTCGTAGGGAGAGCCAAATCTGTCAATTCCCTTACCAGCGCCATGAGCAGGGACAAGAGTGTTTTTCTTGCAACGCAGATAAAGGCCGGCGAAGAGAGCCCGGAAGAAAGAGATATAAGCCGAATCGGAACCGTGGGAAAAGTATTACAGCTTCTCCGCCTGCCCGACGGAACGGTTAAAGCCCTTGTAGAAGGAAAAACAAGAGGCCGAATTGCAACCTTTTTCAGCGATGAAGATTTTTATAAGGTTGATGTTGAACCTGTTTCAGAACTTGAAATCGACGAAACAGAAAGTATCGTACTGTGTCGCGCACTGGCAAAAGCTTTTGATGATTATGCCAATCTTACCAAGAATATACCAAAAGACTTTGAAAAAAAGCTTTCAGGAATAACGAATCCTTCTCAACTGGCAGATACAGTGGCATCTCATTTTTCCTTTAAGATAGAAGACAAGCAGCATCTTCTTGAAATGCTCTCAATAAGCGAGCGGATTACCTTTCTTTTGCAGCTGATCAACATGGAAACAGAAATGTTCAAGGCCGATCAGCGGATAAAAGGCCGCGTCAAGGAGCAGATGGAAAAGACCCAGAAGAATTACTATCTGAACGAACAGATGCGGGCTATCAAGAAAGAAATGGGATCTGATGAAGACCCCGGCGATGAGATAAAAGAGCTTGAAAAGCGCATCAAAGAAAAAAAGATGTCGAAAGAAGCCGAAGAGAAGGTGGCTCATGAGCTGAAAAAGCTGAAGATGATGACACCGATGTCGGCTGAAGCTACGGTGGTAAGAAATTATATCGATTGGATAATCAGCCTCCCGTGGTTTGAATGTTCCAAGGTGCGTTCCGATATTAAAGAAGCCGAAAAGATATTGAATGAAGACCACTATAGCCTTGAAAAGCCGAAAGAAAGGATACTCGAATATCTGGCCGTTCAAACCCTCGTGAAAAAGATAAAGGGACCCATTCTTTGCTTCGTCGGACCTCCCGGCGTTGGAAAAACTTCCCTTGCCAAGTCAATATCAAGGGCAACCGGCAGGAACTTCGTTCGCCTTTCATTGGGCGGAGTCCGGGATGAAGCTGAAATAAGGGGGCATCGCCGCACATATATAGGCGCCATGCCCGGCAAGATAATACAATCCCTGAAAAAAGCCGGCGTCAATAATCCTGTTTTCTGTCTCGACGAAGTCGATAAAATGAGCATGGATTTCAGGGGCGATCCGTCTGCGGCACTCCTTGAAGTTCTTGATCCCGAACAGAATAATGCTTTCAACGATCATTATCTGGATCTCGATTACGATCTTTCAGATATATTGTTTGTTACTACAGCCAACACGCTTCCGGAGATTCCTCTTCCGTTGCAGGACAGAATGGAGATCATTCGCCTGCCCGGGTACACAGAAATAGAGAAATACAATATAGCAAAAAA
>JAHJQU010000474.1 GCA_018819005.1 Pseudomonadota bacterium
AGCCGAATGTTCTACAAGATATTCTAGGGGATGGCCTTTGCTTTGTCAATGCTTTTTTTTGCAGTTAAAATTAAGAAAATCGGCGGGACAGCTAAATACGGCGATTTAATAATATTTTCAGGCTGATACGGGCTAACAGCCGGTTTCAGGGGGTGTTTTTTGGGGTGGGATTTGGGGCCTTGAACTGCCCGATTATAGGGCGGTTCAAGGGCCGTCTTCCCGACTGCTCCCCTCGATTTTTACCGCCAGCGCGGTTATTAGGGGTTTTTGTTTTAAAGCCCCGATTCCTTAAGCGAGTTTTCTGTCCGGTTGCTCCCTGGGATCAAGCCAGGATGGGAAAAGTGGCTCTGAACTGTCCGCGTACATGGCAGGTTCGAGAGCACGCTTACACCCTTGCCTTTACAATTCCTGCCATCTCAACTCCTCCTGTCTTTTTCTCTCTTCAGTGAGTTTCTTTCTGCGGGCAATCTTTTCGGCTTGATCGGTGGCTATTTTTTCAATGTCGGTTAAGGAATAATAGTATTTACCCTGGTAAAAGGTGCTCCGCAGAGTTCCTTTTGAAGCCATTTTTTTTAGGGGTGAAACAGTTGATATCTGGTAACCCATCAGTTCACGCACTTTAGAAGATCCAATAATTTCTGAGTTCCAGTCCTGCTTGAGCCGAGCGAGGAAGCTTTCCAGTTCTTGTCGTCTGCGAGCTGTGTTTGTAGCACGCTGGTAAAGGTCATGCCAAAACACCTGAGCCTCAAGAATCACGGGCTTGATGACCTTCTTAAGGAATTCATCAGAAACTTGCCCTTCTTTCTTAAGGTGAAACTTAATTTTTCCCCAAATGTACTCTAAAGAGAGTTTTTTTACAAGGTAAGCGCTAATCTTCTTTTCTTTGAAAGTTCTCTTCAGTGCAGGTGAGCCCCATGATTGAATAAGCGTAAAATTCTCTCCTGTTTTGAGCTCGGGCAGGATATCTTCCGCTGGCGGAAGAAAAGAGACAATTCTTTTCTCTGCTTCTTGAAGAAGTTGTTTTTTCTCCGGCGTGAGTTTGTTTAAGAATTCTTCCTCGTTCATTAGAAGCTCCCTTTAATTTTTCCCGTAGGCGGGGCTGTTTTGGGTTTTCAGCCGGCGGCTTTTTCTTTGGCGGGGCCGGCTGTCTGCAATTCAAGACATTTCTCTTTGCCGCCTAGCTTGGCCGTCAGCATCCAGTCGTAAAGCCCTTTTTCTATAGACACTATCATCGGCCTTCCGTCAACGGTTTTCTGTGTGTTTAATTCTTTAAGGGCTTTCCCAAATATCTGCTTTCGTTTGTTTTTATACCCATGCCACCCGGCCGCCGGCAGGGAGAGTTCTTTTATAAGGTCTGTCAGGGTTTTATTGTATTCTCCGCCGTTCAATCCGATAAGTATCGGTTCTATAAACAGCCTTATCAGGAATGCCAGTTCGCTGTGAATGTGCGCTATTTCTATGGGCCGACTTACGGCGTGACGATCTAATAACTGAACGCTGAGTGGTGTTGAAAATTTAACACTGAGAATGGTTTCAGGCTGACCGTGTTTCTTTCCTTCGGCGAGTTCAACACTATCCAATAAACTAAATCCGTAGCCGGTTATGTTTTTTAAATTCAGTCCCGTCAGGTCCAGATAATACGGTTTTGTTTTGAGATCATAAACTTTACTTGTAAGCCAGGTTAAAGCCTTGCCACCGAATATTTTCCAATTTAAAGCCTTTGCCAGCTCCCGGATTGAAACGTAGCAGTAACAGGTGACGGCACCGGAGGGGTATGTGTTTTTCCGGCTGCCTTGTTTGACCCACATGTTTTCTATCGCGGCCAATATTTTCGCGTGTTCTACCGTCAAAATGCCGCGCTCATCATCACCCGGCTTAATCCGACCGCGCAAGAGCGGAACAATGGAAACATCTCCGTCAAGCGTCCTGAATGTTGCGAGAACCCGGTCGGACTTGGCCTTATTAGTGGAAAGTGTAAAGAAAGAAGAACTGATAAAAGTGGCCCAGGGAATGATTTCTTTTCCGTAGGGCACCGCCATTACACCCTGAACAACTTCCCCCTCTTTCTTGACCGTCTGGAAGTTGGCAAAAAGCGTCATCTGCGTGTCTTCAAAATAGGTTTTAATCTTTTCCTGCCTGGCCGGAAGATTCTGTTTTTCTTTATTCCCCCTGTTTTTATCTAACTGCTTTTTTAACAAGGTTGTCAGATACCTGGCAGGATTATGGATCTGCCGGGTCTTCATCTGGTATTTCAATTCGCCGAATTCTTCTGCTACTGCAGGTTCCCCCAGTTCCCTTAAAGCTTTCTCCAGGAACGGTTTGCTTTTAGGATCCTTGGTTACCCCGATTATTTCATCTATCAAATAAGAGGTCATTTTGTGTCCTTTCGGATAGTTATCAACAGGTTTTTTGCGAAAAATCGTTAACGATTCTAATCGTTATATTCTTTCTTAATTCTAGAGCCCTGTTTTTCATTGAGGGGCGTGACACCCATATTACATGGCTTTGACACCCGTATTACATAGTCTTAAGGTGATTTAACACCCGTATTACATAGCTTTGGCGCCCCTATTTCGCCGCTGGCTAGGCTTGTTGATAACTTTCCCCTGGATATACATAACCAAAACCTCTTAATCTGCCGATTCTCAATCTCCCAGACAGTCGCTAACCGGCAGTTATTACTCAACAGGGAGTGGATGTTTTTTAGGATCAAGCAGGTGGCGTTCCATTGCCGGCCAGATTAATTGTTCCATAACATCGCTTATGTTTGTTTGGTTTCCCCGCTCTTTTATGGCATGAACAATTTTTTGATATCGCATTTTAAGTTTTTTATGAATCCGGACATTCTCCCACGCTATTTTTTCAGCGCCGCTATCAGAGACCCTGATTTTGCTCCGGATGCTTTCTATGGTTCCGGTTCCCTGTGTTTTGGCAGCGTCTTTTTTTTCTTTCATGATTTCAGCTCCTTTAGGTAAAACAATAATTCCTATATAAGGTAATTGTGTAATACTGTAATTACTATATTACCATCTTCCTATCTAATTCTCTAAACATCCGAAGGAAGTCAGCGGCTACCTCTTTTTTGCTTTTAAAAATTGGCGTCTTCCGCTCTTGGGCCTCCACCACGGCAATACTGCGCCGAATGTAATTCTCCAGGACAATCTTTGGATACTTGGCTTTCATTTCCGCCAGTATCTTTTTTTGGAGGTTTGTCACTTTGGAGAACATATTGACGGCCACAAAATAATTAATGGCGTTATTGCCGGCCAGCCGGATTTCTTCTATAAGCTTGTTTATCGCCTCAAGGCCCAGGATGGGCAATATTTCACTTTGTACCGGGATAATGCAAACCTGGCTATTCATAATTGTACTGTCCAGAAGCATGTCGATCTGCGGCGCTGTATCAATAACGCAATAATCATATTTATCAGCTGCGGCCGCCAGATATTTTTTTAACAGATGCGCCCGGGCCGGTCGCGCGTGAAGAAAACTTTTAATTTCAAGCAAGCGAAGGCCAGACCCGGAATTTAAAAGGTCTATATTTTTTGTTACTGCGGACGGCGTGACTGTTTCTTCCCTAAAAATTCTGCCAACGAATGCTTTATCTTCAAAGTTGTCAAATAAAAATGTCGCTGCCATCTGTGGGTCTAAGTCCATAAATAGGACCTTATTCTTTTGTCCCAGATAGTGCGCGTAGTTGAATGCTAATGTTGTTTTTCCGACGCCACCCTTATGATTTATGAACGATATAACTTTCATTACAGTTTCTCCTTTTATAGTAATTCCAACAAAAAGGAATTACTATTTTACTTTTTAAGGATTGTATAGTCAAGATGCTGAGTAAGAGTTACTCCCGGCAAAAAAAGACCAAGTTGCGCACAACCGTTATTATTCGGCCTCGCATTTTTTAAGCAAGCTGTTGTAAACCTTTCTTGAAATCATAATATCACAAAGTTCATCGTCATCTTTCATAAGGCCTAAACGTATAAGTTCCGTATGCCACTTCGCAAAGGAACCCTCATAATCAGCGGGGGGAATTGCTGGCAACTGGTCTACAGCAGTTCCGTTTTTATCCCGCCACTTTCCTGTGTTTGACTTCTCCATTATTTCCTCCCTACAGAAAATACAAACATACTGTTGAAAAATTAAAACCGTTTTCTGAATTCCGC
This sequence comes from Pseudomonadota bacterium, assembly GCA_018819005.1. Lineage (GTDB taxonomy): Bacteria > Desulfobacterota > Desulfobacteria > Desulfobacterales > RPRI01 > RPRI01. Next base: position 4,170 of record JAHJQU010000474.1, read on the forward strand.
GCAGGCGTCTTCAGGGGAGACATTTAAATAAATTTCCGTGGTGGAAAGATGGTCGTGGCCCAAAAACATTTGGAGGTATCGGGTGTTGAGGCCTTTCTTAATGCAGGTAGCGGCGAAGGTATGGCGAAGCACATGAGGGGAAACCTTTTGGGTGATGCCGGCGCGGTTTGAAACGCGACG
>JAHJQU010000082.1 GCA_018819005.1 Pseudomonadota bacterium
TATCGAATATCGTACTTCGTTGATCGTCGTTCGTTGATCGATTGAAGCTCCTCGCAGCAAGCTACGGGGAATCTTCGACCGTATGGAATAGCATCTGTTTTTAATGCGCTCGCTGTTTCGGTTCACGATCCACGATTCACGCCTTTCGACTCATGCCCCATGCCTTACGACTTCCAATCCGGATGCCGGTCAATAAAATTCCTTACAGCTTCCCTGTATCCCGGAGTATTGCTTGAATCGCTGTGGTCTGCTTCTTTAGCCACAAAAAGCTCGGACACCCCAGACGCAAAACTGTTATTCAGCTTTTCCGCAAAACTTAAGGGAAAGCGCGCGTCTTTTTCTCCGTGAATAAGCATTACGGGAATTTTTATTCCAGGTGCAAGACGCGCGGGGCTGACACTGTCAATGTTGTTCTTATATAGGATATCCATAGAAAAAAGGATGGCAGGCGCGAAAAATATCCCGAAGAAAATATTAAACCATCGGTAAAGGCTGTGAAGAGCCTCTTTCGTATAAGCATAGGAGGCTTCAAGAAAAAGAATCTTAACCCCCCCGTGATTTCTGCTCGCGGCAATTATCGCCCCTGCCGATCCTGCGGAATGGCCGTAAAGCAAAACCGGCTCGCCTATCCATTTCATGACCGATTCGATATCTTCCGCAAATTTTACGGCATTCATGAATTTACACCGGCTCGATCTTCCATGATCTCTTGCGCTGTGTATGACGGCGGTAAAACCCCATTTCCCGAATATCCTGGCTCTACCCACCATGCGGCCCCGGTTTCGTCCCCATCCGTGGGCAAAAAGAACAATACCTTTTGATTTGCCTTCCGGCTCAATTCTCCAGACTTCAAGAAACCCTCCATTTTGTGCAGGAATTGTTTCATCTCTGACACTACCCCAGTCAGGAGTGTCACTGACCGGATTTCTGGGAAACTGATGAACAACATAAACAGAGATAAACACTAAAATTATATATATGGCTGATATCAAACCCAAACCGGCATAGATTATTTCCATCATAAACTCCGGATTGTGAGACCTTTGCATAACACCCCCTTTTGCCCGATTACTGTGTCAGGCTCAAATTTCAATCCTCGAAATACTCAATGTATTCCTGTGGTTGAAATTATCGCCTTCCTTGTACTTGGTCAAAATTGGATGTTCTTCAAAGGTCTCACTGCAAAAATTTTACTTAAGAAGTTCTCTTCTCAACAGATCAAGCGCCGTTACTGCAAATACTTTTTTATTCATCAAACGGTCTCCGAACTGAAAAACAAAACGGAATCCTTTGACTTCGCCCGGTGTTGCAAGGCCGATGCATATGGTTCCAACCGGCTTTTCCTCCGTTCCGCCTGCCGGGCCCGCTATTCCGCTGGTTGAAAGCCCGTATGTTGCGCCTGAAATTCTTTTTGCGCAGACTGCCATCTCTTTTGCCGTCTCCTCATGCACAGCCCCGTGGGTCTCAATTATCGCCTGCTGAACTCCAAGCAACTTTATTTTTGAGTCATTTGAATATGTGACGCCCGAAAAAAGAAAATAGTCCGAACTTCCGGGAACATTCGTAATCATATTTGAAATAAGCCCGCCTGTGCAGCTCTCGGCAACCGCAAGTGTCGCTTTTTTGGTTTTAAGAATGTTGCCGACTACAAGTTCCATCGGCTCCCCTTTTGATGAAAGGACCCTTTTGCCCAGTTTATTAATGACGCTTTCTGTCGCCCTTTCAAGAAGTTCCGAAACTTTTTTTTCATCTATTCCCCTTGCATACAGTTTTACGTGTATTTCGGGGAAAGTAGCCCGCAGTCCCAGCTTGATGCCGGGATAATCGTCGATGATGCTCAAAAGATTCTCGTTTACCGCCGCCTCAGTAAGGCCGAACGTCGATATGCTCCTTATAAGGCTGAATTCCCTGATGCCTCCCTGAAGATCAGATATTTCAGGTATTACTTTCTCCGAAAGCATCTTTTTCATTTCCGAAGGAACGCCGGGAAGAAAGAAAAAGAGGCAGTTTTCTATTCTGATCGCAAAGCCGGGAGCTGACCCGACAGGGTTCTCAAGGCATTTGGAACCTTCCGGAAGCATAGCCTGTTTTTTGTTCAATGGATTCATAAGACGCTGTCGCTTCTTGAAAAAACTCTCAATCAACAAAAGAGCAGAATCATCCTCACAGAGATCCACACCTGCTGCCATTGCGGCGGCTTCAGCGCTAAGATCATCTGTAGTGGGACCAAGTCCGCCCGTTACGACAGCCACATCGGAACGGGCGCCGATCTCTTTTATAATGGAAGAGATGGCGGCAAGATCATCACCCACTGTGCTGTGTCTTGTAACCTCAAGACTCGCTTCTTCCAGAACTTCGGCGATATGGGCCGAGTTGCTGTCCACCAGCGCTCCTGAACGCACCTCATCGCCCGTCGAAAGAATCTCCGCTATCATTTTATTGGTTTCTCCTTTAATATAATACAGTCGTATAAAACCTTTAATTTCATTACACTTTATGAAATATTCACTTTCCCGTCAACCATTTCTGCAAGGATTCTGTATGGTTTGACTTTAAACCCTTATTCTGATACCATTTTCAATAAATTGACCGCGGTTGGCCATGCTCATAAATTAATACGGGATCCCTTACGAGGAAAAAAAGAAGAGACTATCATGAGTATAAGTAAAGTCATTAAAAAATATAAAATAAATGAACAACCCAGTGAATTTTTATATTGGCAATCAAGATCATATGAAGAGCGGCTGGACGCATTAGAGCAAATCCGAAAAGAATACAATTTATGGAGATATAATGCTGAGCAGGGATTTCAAAGAATTTATAGAATTGTTAAACGAAAAGAACGTTAGATATTTGGTGGTTGGCGGGTATGCCGTTGCATTCCACGGGCACCCACGTTATACAAAAGATATAGATGTATGGATAGAATTGGCGCCGGATAACGCTAATAAGATCTTAGATGCACTGAAAAAATTCGGTTTTGGATCATTAGGTCTCACGCCCGATGACTTTCTTGAGAGCGATCAGATAATTCAATTGGGTTATCCTCCAAATCGAATTGATATATTGACGACATTAAAGGATTTGAACTTTGAGGATTGTTATTAAGCAAGAGTTGAAGTTGGAATTCAAGGTCTCCATATTGATTTTATTGATATTGAAAACTTAAAGAAAAACAAACGAGCTACCGGCCGTCCGCAGGATCTGGCCGATGCTGAAAACTTGGAATAATCCGGAGTATAATGGTTCGACAATAGAGTGATATCTCACGGTAGCTCGATATTTTTGGAATGAAAAAGAATGCTATTTTCTGAATTGAGGTTCCCCTCATGGGTGTAGCCGCAGATATTGTAATTATCGTTGTTGCCGCTTTGATTGGCGCGCTCATTGCGCAAAAAATCAAGCAACCGTTGATCTTGGGATACATATTTGCAGGGATCGTTGTAGGGCCATACACTGGCGGCA
>JAHJQU010000475.1 GCA_018819005.1 Pseudomonadota bacterium
AGAAATCCTCTCAACATGCTGGAAGAGGTTATCCTTATAACCGCCGTATGGGGACTGGGACCCTATGCTGTGGATGGAGTTATCACACCGGACACATACACCGTGGATAGAAACAGCCAAACAATATCATCCGATATCTCCAGCAAGACAGTTCAGTTGATCAGTAAACAGGATGGAGGTTTGACGGAAATTCCTGTGGCAGACGATCTTCAGGATAAATCCTGTCTCTCTGCGGAAAATATTGCCGTTCTTGCAGGTTATGCCCGGAAACTCGAGGAACATTATGGTTGTCCGCAGGATATCGAGTGGGCGATTGATGGTAGCGGATCTGTTTTTATCCTGCAAAGCCGCCCTCTCCGCGCGGAAGATTCCGGTAAAAGCTATCCGGTCCTCCCGATAATGGCAGGATACCCTCTGCTGATTGAAAAGGGAGTGACTGTTTCAGGAGGGGTGGGTTTCGGCCCGGCTTTTCATGTATCTTCAGACGAAGACCTGTTGAATTTCCCCGATGGCGCAGTCCTGGTTGCCAGGCATTCCTCTCCGAAACTTGTCATGGTCATGAATAAAACCAGCGCAATCGTTACCGATCTGGGGAACATAGCAGGGCATATGGCTTCTCTGGCCAGGGAATTCGCGGTACCCACTATCGTGAGCACCAATGTGGCCACATCCGTCATACATGAAGGTATGGAAGTAACCGTGGATGCTTATTCCGGAAGAGTTTATCAGGGAAAGGTGCCGGAATTGGAGGCATACCAGATTAAAGGTGTATTTCCCATGAAGGATACCCCGGTATACAGCGTTCTGAGAGAGGTAAGCGATTTGATAATCCCTCTGCATCTTTTGGATCCCGGATCGCCGGATTTTGCACCTCCTTTTTGCCGGACCCTGCACGATATCAGCCGGATGGTTCACGAGTTCTCCTATACCGAGATGTTTAAACTCAGTGATTTTGTCTCCTATAAAAAAGGATTGGCTTTTAAATTAAAAGTCAATATCCCGCTTGACCTGTATATTATCGATTTAGGTTCCGGCCTGACGGAAAACAAAGTGAATCTCAACAGTATATCCCCCGATAATATCGCTTCTGTTCCATTCAAAGCCATCCTAAAAGGGTTAATGAATAAGGATTTTCAGCAAAACCAGTTGCGCCCTGTGGAGTTCAAAGGTTTTTTGTCAGTCATGAGAGAGCAGATGCTCGCGCCTCCATCCGCTACTGAAAGATTCGGTGACCGCAGCTATGCTATTATTTCCGATAAATATTTGAATTTCAGCTCCCGCGTCGGATATCATTACAGTATAATCGATTCCTACTGCAGCAGGACTGTTAATATGAATTATATCTCTTTCTCTTTCAAAGGGGGTGCCGCAGATGACGTTCGGAAAAACAGGCGTGTTAGGGCTATCGCCAGGATACTTCAATCACTCGATTTTGCCGCAGAGGTCAAAGGAGACAGGGTTAATGCAAGGTATCAAAAACATGAGCTCCATCTTATCGAAGACAAACTGGACTTGCTCGGGCGCCTGCTTCAGTTTACCCGCCAGATGGATATGCTGATGACCAATGAAGCCAGTATCGAAGTATTGTCTGATAATTTCCTTAAAGGAAATTACAATCTTGAAAAAATAATTTCAGGCAAATAGAAGGCAGTTTGACCGTTTCTCCAGCACCGTTATCGGGGAGGCACTCAAAATCACAGACGGCAACAAAAGCATCGCCGCCAAACTACTTGGTCTTTTAAGGTCGACCATCCTGACCAAAATCGAAAAATACCGGCTCAAGGCTGAAACCTGCGTGAAAGAGGAAAATCCGTTATGTCCCGAGCCCCTTTCGGCTGTCGAAGATTCTTCTTTACATGTTGTAAATAATTCTGGCAGAAGCCTGACAAAAGAGACTTTCACTTCCCGGTACCCGGAAACGCTCCGCAATTTATTACCCCTAAAAGAGCCCCAACCAATTAGCGCGTAACAGATTGATAATAATTAATTAATACTGTTAACAAAGACGCCGTAATCGCTGTGTATGACAAATATAACCATAGAGGAAGAGGCATGGCATATGTTTTGCTATATTTACTGTAACAAACACATGGTCCGAAGACTGAAAGCCATTAAATAGGGTCATCAATGGAACCTAAACGGGAAGTTGGCGCATTCATAAAGCAACCCCAGCTGGAAAAAAAGGGGAAAGGGCATTATTCAAAACTCTACCGGAAATTCATTTTTCTGACCCTGATATGCTCTCTGGTTCCCCTTTTTTTGGTCGGTTGGGGGATCTATGCTTACTATTCCGGATTTTCAGAGATACGGATAATGGACTATTTCAAGAATCAGGTCGAGCACCACAGGGAAATAATAGAACTCTTTTTACGGGAACGAACTTCAGATCTCCAACTGGTAATCCTGACGCATTCTCCCGATTCCCTGCAAAACCCGGAAAATCTCAGACGCATCTTCAGTATAATGAACCATGGGAAATCGTTTTTTACGGACCTGGGCCTTATCGATGATAAAGGCAAGCATCTGGCATATATCGGCCCATATGATCTGATGGACAAGAACTATTCCCAGGCTTTCTGGTTTAAGGAAGTTATGAATAAAGGGGTTTATATCAGTGATATGTTTACAGGGTTTCGGAATGAGCCCCACTTTATTATCGCTGTTACCCGGATTGAGGGGAACAGAAAATGGATCTTACGGGCGAGCATAGATACGGAATATTTCCGTTCCCTTGTTGAGAACGTCAAGATAGGCAAAACAGGGGAAGTATATCTTTCGAATCAGGAAGGAATCCTGCAAACCACTCCCCGTTTCAGCGGTAAAATTATGGAAAAGGCCCCGTTGCCGGTTGAGTTTTTCAGCGAGGAAAACAGCATCGGAGTATATGAGGCAGATAATAAGGATCCGAACCGGCGTTTTCCCCGCCAGTTAGTCGGCTATACCTGGCTTGAAAATCCACGCTGGAAGCTGGTCGTAAAACAGGATTATGCCGAAGCATTTAGAGACGCAAATCAAGCAAATCGGGCTGCATTGATTTTCCTCCATTTAAGCCTTCTGATCATCCTGGTTATTTCAGTAATAAGTACCCGGTACATGATTAAAATCATAAAAAAGGGGGACGAAGAGACGGATTTGCTGAACAAACAGCTAGTTCAGGCGGGGAAACTGGCTTCACTGGGGGAACTCTCGGCCGGAGTGGCCCACGAGATCAATAATCCCCTGGCCATCATTCTGACTGAAAGCCAGGTCATGAGGGACACGATCTCGGAGACATCCAGCCTTAACGATGACGTCAAAACCGAATTGATCGCCTCT
>JAHJQU010000476.1 GCA_018819005.1 Pseudomonadota bacterium
ATAGTACAAAGCAGATGGGTTTCAAGTCGGTTGATGAACCGGTTCTTACTAAAAAACCTAATAGCCTACAGTCTAATTAACCTGAGTACTTAACATTACAGGAGATAATCAATTTGAAATTATTTAAAAACATTATTCTGATACTGGCAGTTGTATTATTGCTTTCAGGCTCAAACATTGCTTTTTCGGCCGATAAAATATCAAAAATTCTGATCCTCCCTTTCAATATTCATTCTGAAAAAGATCTCACCTTTTTACAAAAGGGAATCGGGGAGATGCTTTCAACCAGGCTTTCCTTTGAAAACAAGGTCATGATTGTCGGAAAAGAAGAGGCGGGAATTGTCCCCGGCAAAACAGACGAAAAGATAGCCCTTGCTGCGGGTGAAAAGACAGGCGCCGATTATGTTCTCTTTGGAAGCCTGACTGTATTCGGTGACAGCATCAGCACAGACGCGAAGTTTTACGATGTGCAGAAGAAAAACCAGCTTGTCGTAATCAATGAATTTGGAAGCAGCCAGGGAGACGTCATTTATCACATAAATGTATTTGCGGCCAGAATTAATGAAACTGTTTTTGGTAGAAAAACAATTTCAGCCCAGGCCCCTGCAAAACAGTCAACCCAGCAACCCTCCAGCGGGGGACAAGACAGCCGCAAAAACCCTGAAGAAATGTGGTCAAAGGAAAGCGGGATAAAGATGGCTTACGATGAAGCCTTCACGGGTTCGGGCGAACCGGCTGCTGTTTTATGGAAATCGAAGAAGTTTGAAACAAAACTTAAAGGCATTGCGCTCGGCGACGTCGATGGCGACGGGAAGATAGAAACCGTCTTTGCAGATGACCACAATATTTTTATCTACAGGCAGACCGCCGGTAAATTCGAGAAGATAAAAGAGATTGCTGGAAAAACATTCGAATTTTATAAAGGAATAGATGTTGCGGACATAAACGGAAATAAAAAAGCTGAAATATTCATAACGGCTATCAGAGACAATGGTAGGGTAGTCTCTTTTGTGCTTGAATGGGACGGAAAGGATTTTAAAATAATCTCGGATAATGAAGACTGGCATTACAGGGTGCTTGATATTCCGGCCCGAGGCGGAAAAGTTCTTTTCGGACAAAGAGGAGGAAATGCAAGCATATTCTCCGGAAATGTGCATGAACTAAAATGGGTACACGGATATTATATCTCCACCAACAAGGAGATTTTGCCAAGAGGTGTAAATGTCTATGGTTTTAATTACGGCGATATCTTGAACTCCGGCCAGGAGATGATACTCGGGTATAATGCGAACGAGTACCTGAACCTTTTCAATGTAAACGGTAATGAGGAATGGACAAGCAGCGACCCTTACGGAGGAAGCAGCGCATATCTTGAAGCGCCTGCAGAAATAGAATCTGCAAAAAAAAGCAGCCACGATCAAAGACCCGAGAACAGGCTTTATCTGCCCCAGCGCATTCTTGTAACCGACCTTGACAACGACAAAAAGAAAGAGGTTCTGGTGGTCAAGAATATAGATACAACAGGAGGTATTTTCTCGAGAGTCAGACTTTTCAAAAGCGGACATTTTGAAAGCCTCTCATGGGACAATGTCGGGCTTTCTCCGAAATGGAGAACGAGGAACTTTTCAGGATACATCAGCGATTATACCCTTGGAGATATTGACAATGACGGAACCGACGAGCTTGTCTTTCTACTTGTAACGCAGGCCGGAGGCTCGATTATGGGGGCTGACAGAAGCTTTGTGATTTCGTGGGATGCGAAGTAAAAAAAATGGTTTCTGGTTCCTGGTTGTGATGTAAATAAATTGGAGCCCGTTTTTATGCTTTTAACCACAAACCACAAACCAGAAACTGTTTTTTTACCCGGTTCTTTTGAATAACTTTTCAAGCTCTTTTATCGTAAAACTTATCCAGGTCGGGCGACCATGCGGGCAATGGGATGGCATTTCACAATCATCAAGCTGATCAACAAGGGTTCTTATCTCCCTGTCCGAAAGCTGCTGGTTGGCCCTTATTGCCCCGTGGCATGCCACAAGCTTCATTACTTCATCCGAAGCTTTTTCAAGGCCGGGCGCAAAACCAGTTTCAATTATCTTTTCCATTATTTCGATAATAATACCTTTAACCTCTTTATCTGCCAGAAAGGCGGGAACCGACTTTACCGCAAAAGCATTCCCGCCAAACGGCTCGATTTCAATTCCCGCCTTCTGAAAATCCGGCAACAGTTTTTCAAGGACTCCTGCTTCCCTGTATCCTGTTTCAATAATTTCCGGCATAAGCAACTTCTGAACGGCCTGCCGAATTGTCCCTCCCTGGCTGACTTTCAGTTGCTCATACAGTATGCGTTCATGGGCTGCATGCTGATCTATCAGAATAATTCCTTCACCAGATTCGCTTATGATGTAGGTCCCATGAAGCTGACCCAATATTCTTAAATCCTTGAATTGTTTTTTTTCCCACAGAGCGGACTGAGTAACGGGAGGGGAGACAGAAGCGTGATTTCCTCCCGCTTGGGACGAGTATAAAAGGGGAGAGGAAAACGAGGTGATATCCTCTTCTATCACAAGACAGGAAAGAACGTATGGGGGAGGGTCGGGGTGGAGGTGAGCAGATTTTTTGTAAGGGTCTGTAAGATCAAGTCCGTTTTTCACGGCCGTTTCAACCGATTCATGGACTTTTTTCTGGTCGGCAAACCGGACTTCCCGCTTTGCCGGATGCACGTTTACATCAACCAGATCATATGGAATATTTATGAATATCACCGAAAAGGGAAACTGCCCTTTTATAAGTCTTGGCGAATAGCCCTCCAGAAGGGCGTGCTGAATCACCCTGTCTCTCACAAATCTTCCGTTTACAAAAATATAGATGCCGCGGCCTGTATTCCGCTTAATTACAGGCGAAGATATCCATCCGGATATTGAAATATTATCATTCTGAAATTTTAAAGGATAAAGATTGTTTCTTGTCTCTTTTCCAAGAACGTCTTCTACTCTATGCGCCGAATCAGGAACGGCAAGCCAGTTATAGGCGGTCTTCCCGTTATGAAGAAGTCTGAAATGGACATCATGTCTGCCAAGCGCCATGCTTGCGACCGTGTCTGCTATATGCCCCATCTCGGTATCCGTGGATTTCATGAATTTACGTCTTGCAGGCGTGTTGACAAAGAGATCTTTGACGGTAATCATTGTTCCGTCTGGAGAGCCCTTGTCATTCACCGACATTATCTTTCCGCCTTCAATTTTTATTTCGATTCCTGACTGGGCGTTTTTCTCTTTCGTTACAAGGGTGAAGCGGGAAACTGAAGCAATGCTTGGAAGGGCTTCTCCCCTGAACCCGAAAGTAGATATGGAAAAA
>JAHJQU010000477.1 GCA_018819005.1 Pseudomonadota bacterium
CATGAGCATGGCGAAGCCTGAGCCGAATACGCCGAGCCAAAAGATGGCGACCCACGTGATCGGAAGGGCTGGAATCAAAAATGGTTTTTCCGCGACTGGGCCGATGATCCACATGAAAAAGGTGGCAGTGATAAGTGGAAGTGCATTGCGTGACATGCCTTGCACATGCGCGGTTACCTTGCGTGTGAAGACCGCGCTGCCCGCATAAAAAAGGGATGCGAGTACGACTGCAAGCTGACCGAGAACGTTGGTGTGTCTGCTGGCGAGCAGGTCCCTGCTGAAAAGGATCAGAATTCCCGCGAAGCCGATGAGAAGGCCGGTCACTTTTTGAGGAGTCATTTTATCGTCTTGAAGCCAGAAGTGTGAAATGACGATTGTAAATAGCGGGACTGTGGCATTGAGGACAGACGCTACGGCTGAGTCTATGGTTTGTTCGCCCCATGCGATGAAGAATATGGGAATGGCGAGGCTGGTAGGCCCAATGATGGCAAAGTTGATCAGGGTCTTTTTATCAGTCGGCCATGCTGATTTTTGATAGAGCGCAACGGCGCCTGCTGTGAGTGCGCCAAATAACACCCGAAAGGCAGTCAGCGATGTGGGACCGATTTCCTGCACACCGATTTTGATCCAGAGAAATGACGAACTCCAGACGAGGCCGAGGGTGATGAAGACGATCCAGTGTTTTGTTTTCAATTTGCTCCTTGTTCGAGTTCTTAAACAAAAAAATACGAGGTACGCAAAGGTTTAAATGCCTTTTGTTTTCAGGTTTTTCCTGGTGGCCTTTGAGTCATTCGAGTCGAGACAGCTATCACAGTTTAAGACGCGAGGCAAGGCAAAGAAATCTCTGTTCCGGTTCCGTTTCTTTCAGCCTGGCATTGTACTAATAATCCAAATACGAGGTATTTGCACGAAGAACAGTTGACGGGCAGGGTCATCGTTACGAGAGGGTATCCTGTTGCAAAACGCAGCGGAGAGCTTTCCGAAGGCAAGTTTAAATAAATGAGAACGTTCTTTCTTTTACAAGGGGGGTAGAAACTTCAGAAGTGTGGAACGTCCCGGATTCACTCCCCATCGCCCTCTTGTCAATTTATATATTGATGAACGTTATATTTATACTGAAAAGAGTAGAAAAGCATAATATCATGGGCGTTATGCCCCCCGAAAATTTATTGATGCGTAAAAAAACTTTGCGGAGGTTAACTTTTCAGTGTATATTGTGACGAAAGATAGATAAATATGAAACTTCCAAGAAATCGAGACGCTGTTGTTCAGGATGGGAAGCTTGCCGCTTATCTTTTATCTGATACTCATCCGGTAGGAAAGGCGAAGGCCAAATATTTCAGATCTCTCGGTTACAGCATTGCAAATGCCGATCAACTGAAAGATGATTTGATTGCAATAACCACCTTGAATGAAGTTACCGAAACAATCGATACCCCTTTCGGAACGAAGTATGTTGTCGACGGGAATATAATTTCGCCAACTGGAATCAGGGCGAGGGTGCGTACGATATGGGTATTTGAAAGAGGTGAAGTTAATCCTCATTTCGTAACAGCGTATCCGATAGATGAAAAATGAAAGGAGACAATCATGATTGGAGAACTGGAAACAGTCGTGCTTACCAAAGACTTTCCGGAATATGGTTTAGGTCGTGGAGATATCGGCTCTGTTGTGCATTGCTACAAAAGTGGTAAGGCATTTGAAGTTGAGTTTGTCAGCGGAAAAGGTGGAACCATTGCGGTCATTACGCTTGAATTAGATGATGTGCGATCTATGAACCCCAACGAGATACTTCATGCCCGCGAACTTAAAGCGGCGTAGTTCATGCAATATGGTTCTTTAAGTCCGCATTTCGACAGTCCCATCAAAATGTCTATGAGTCCTGCCGAGCTCCTTATAAACGAATTGGTTTTATTCTGTAAATTATCCCTATATTTATTACAAAATAACCATGGAAATGGCTATATAATGTTACTTAACTGTTTTATAATAAGTTAGAATACATGAGCTTTTATAGATTCTTTACCACTATCTTTTCCTGCTCACTTGAAC
>JAHJQU010000478.1 GCA_018819005.1 Pseudomonadota bacterium
AATCGATGTCAAAGAACAAAAACTAAAACTCTTCCTGGACAGAATCCAGGTCGAAGAGCTCGATTACCAATTACACTAAACGTATGGTTGTCCACGATGTCATGGCACATAAATCCGTCCACGATGTCGTGGCACTCAACAGTTAATAGCTCAGCCGAGTGTTTACCCTCCGGATTCAAAAGTTCATCGACAATCTTGAGTCGATCACTATACCGTAGGAAAGCAAAATCCGCGGTCAATGCAGAGCTTATCTGTTCGTTCAAATCGGTCTCCAGGGAAAAATCAAGTCGAGCAGTTCTTTTCTTAAGTTCGTGGAACTTCCGAATGCCGCTGAAATGCATATCCACAAAGAAGGAGAATAGATCGCCCAACAAGTCAGACCAAGCCGCAATCATTTTGTTCTGATAGAGTTCAAGGACTCCTTCCTCGACGGTGCTGCTGTGAATCAGGAGTTCTCTTAAATAAAAAGGTTCAGTCTTTATGTCCTTACCAAGAGATAATTCCACTGATGCGTCGGTCGGGCTCGTGTTTATCACTCGGGATCCAATATTAAGATAGGCCACCGCCAAAATGAGCTGCCGGAAGTTATCGGAGACTGCGCCCTGGAATTTGTCGATCGCTGCTTTCATTCACCCTCGAGTATAACGCGCAGGTTAACAGGCGGGCGCAGCCCGCCCTTGTTGAACCTGATGTTATACCTTATCTAAAGGTTGGATTATGTTAATTTGCATCATCATAAAGTAAGATGCTCAAATAAATTCATAACGGTTTTGTTTTTAGGCATTTCATTGTATGCATCAAAATAATTTTTTACTGCTTTTACGAATAAGAGAACACATTCATTTTCAAAGTCAGACTCAACCCATAAATCTTCGCCTTTATCGTTATGTTTCATTTCATTTTTTGTTTTGTTAATTCGTTTTATCAATTCTTTATTTGATGGGCTGGGCTTATTGAAATACCGATAGATACTTTTTAAATATTCAATTTCATCTTCAAGTTGATTTTTTCCGGTTCTCTTTTTTGCAATTTTACCAAGTATTTCTTCAGCCGCACCAGCTAAAGTCAAAGCGCTACAATATCGACCTTTTTGGTAGAGCTTTGCGGAATCAATTAATTGCTGAAGAGCAATACCCTTTTTTTCCATAGGAGAACCTTAATTTCATTAGGTATAACAATATATTGAATAGTTTCCTTTCAATATCAGGAAGTTCCTGAGAGTGTCAATATCAACTTTCTAATTTTGTTGATAAATCTATCTGATATTATTGTTTTAACTAAGTTGTTCAATATCTAATTTATATACTTAGGAGGTTATCTGTTCAATGCTGATGCCTCCTGTTCCTGTTCTGACGAGGTTTGACGCAATTCTCGAAAAACGAGCCGTTGCACCGATCCACGATATTGCACGCCTGGCTTTCACCGCCGCTCTTCCGGAGCGGCCCTATGCAGTTGATCCGTTAAATCCTGTAAATCCTGTCAGATAAGTTTTTGTAATACATAACAGTTTTGTAAAACCACGAATCCGCAAATTAACTTGAATAAGAACAAACTGTCTGATAGTAAAAGCTAATCCACGAAGTTAAAACAGTTGCTTTAACGCTCTATTCTGGTGATGTTTTATGCCGTTTTCAATTAAGAGAAAAAAAACCCGGCAGATATCTGTCGGAGGTGTAAAGGTTGGAGGGATGGCGCCGATTGCGGTGCAGTCCATGACAAATACCTTTACCAGCGATATAAATGCAACGGTTGCACAAATCAGAAGGCTTGAAGATGCCGGTTGTGAAATCGTAAGAGTTGCTGTTCCGGATATGGAGTCTGCCGGTGCAATTTCAACAATAAAGAAGCAAATTTCAATTCCGCTCATAGCCGATATACATTTTGATTACCGCCTTGCAATTGCTTCAGCAAAGGCAGGTGCAGACGGGCTGAGAATAAATCCCGGAAACATTGGAGCAGCAGCAAAAATAAAAAAGGTTGTTGACTGTGCAAAAGATTTTAACATACCTATCAGAATAGGGGTTAATTCAGGCTCTCTTGAAAAGGCTCTCCTGAAAAAGTATAATGGCGCCACCCCCGAAGCAATGGTGGAAAGCGCTATACGGCATATAGAGCAATTGAGATCTCTTGATTTCCATGAGATAAAGATTTCAATAAAAGCATCGGATGTGTTCAGGACAGTGGAAGCTTACAGGCTTCTTTCCCAAAAAACCGATCTTCCCCTTCATGTCGGAGTTACTGAAGCAGGTGCCCTTTTCCCGGGTATTGTCAAATCTGCTCTTGGGATCGGAATGCTTCTTGCGGAAGGTATCGGTGATACTATCCGTGTATCGTTAACAAGAGATCCGGTTGAAGAAGTCAGGACCGGATACGAGATACTGAAAGCCCTTGATATAAGAAAGCGCGGCCCCGAGATTATATCCTGTCCCACATGCGGCCGATGTAACATAAACCTTTTTGATATAGTCGAGCGTGTCGAAAAAGCCCTTTTGTCAAACCCTGTCTATGTCAAGCTGGCAGTTATGGGATGTGTTGTTAATGGGCCGGGTGAGGCAAAGGAGGCTGATATCGGTGTTGCAGGGGGGGATGGCACGGGCATACTTTTTAAAAAGGGAAAAGTTGTAAAAAAGTTTCCCCAGGAAATGCTGGTGGATGTTCTTCTTGAAGAAGTTGCAAAAATATCACAAAATATTTCCGGAAAAAGAGAATAAACTGTTAACAAGTAACTGTAATTATTGAAAGGGCAACATGGCAAAAGTGGAAAAAAGTGCAATATCTCCGACAAGGGAGGAAGATTATTCCGAGTGGTATCAGCAGGTGGTTAAAGCCTCCGATATGGCGGAAAGATCGCCTGTTAGAGGATGCATGGTCATAAAACCATGGGGATACTCCCTGTGGGAAAATATAGTCCGCGAGCTGGATGACATGTTTAAGGATGTGGGTGTTAAAAATGCCTATTTCCCTCTCTTCATTCCTCTCAGCTTTCTTGAAAAAGAGGCAAGTCATGTTGAGGGGTTTGCAAAAGAGTGCGCTGTAGTAACCCATCACAGGCTGGAAAAAAACGCGGAAGGGAGGCTTGTTCCTGCAGGGCCGTTAACGGAACCGCTGGTTGTGCGGCCGACTTCCGAAACCATCATCGGAGACGCCTTTTCAAAATGGGTGAGCAGTTACAGGGATCTTCCGCTTCTTATCAACCAGTGGGTAAATGTGGTAAGATGGGAGATGAGGACCAGAATTTTCCTCCGGACAAGCGAGTTTCTATGGCAGGAAGGCCATTCCGCCCATGCTACGGAGAAAGAGGCTATGGAGAGAACACTGCTGATGCTGGATATTTATGCCAGGCTTGCCGAAGAATACCTGGCCCTGCCCGTTACAAAGGGAAGAAAAACGGCTGCCGAAAGATTTCCCGGAGCGGTTGAAACCTTCTGCATAGAAGCGATGATGCAGGACAGAAAGGCTCTTCAGGCCGGAACTTCTCATTTTCTGGGGCAAAACTTTGCAAAAGCATCCGGGATAAAGTTCCAGTCATTTGAAGAAAAGGAAGAGTACGCGTGGACAGTATCCTGGGGCGCCTCAACCCGGATGATCGGCGGAATCATAATGATGCATGGGGATGATGACGGAGTAATTCTCCCTCCGAGGGTTGCATCATCTCAGGTTGTTTTCATTCCGATATACAGGTCACCGGATGATAGATCGAAGGTTATGGAATATATACAAAAAATTGCCATGGAGCTGAAGAGTGTTTTCTACTGCAACCGGAAAATCCGGGTGGAAATAGACGACAGGGATACCGGGGGGGCCAGGGGATGGGAGTGGATCAAGAAAGGCATTCCTTCAAGGGTTGAGGTAGGACCGAGAGATATGGCCCAGGATTCCGTTTATGTCGCAAGAAGGGATAAGCCGCACAGAGAAAAAATCTCCATGAAGCGTGATGTTTTTGTAAAAGAAATTTCAGGCATTCTGGATGAAATTCAGAAGAATCTTTACGAAAAAGCCGTTTCTTTCAAGGAGAAAAACACGATACCGGTTGACGGAGGAAAAGCTTTTTATGAGTTTTTTACTCCGCTTGATAAGGAGCAGCCTGAAATTCACGGGGGTTTTGCCCTGTCCCACTGGTGCGGAGCAAGCGAGTGCGAAGCAAAAATAAAGGAGGACTTGAGCGTTACTATAAGATGTATTCCTTCAGGACAGGAGTCAGAAAACGGGAAATGTGTATGCTGCGGCGGACATAGCAGCGGGCGCGTCATATTCGCCAAAGCATATTGACGGCAAAGTAAAAAGTCATTCTGCTGTGTTGCGCTTCATCCCCGCCCTGTTGAATTCTCGCTACGCGAGACGGCAGGGCTGATTCAACAGGGTGAATCATTGCAGCGTACCATCAAGTACGCACCCTTCGGGTCCCGCGTTTGCGGTATTCCTAAAGATTTGTGTTCCTTGCATAATGAGCTTTTTACTTTGCCGTCGGAATTCCGACTTTTTACGAATAGATCCGTACTGATGCTTTCGTAATAGATGGATATATAGATGATCAGGATCACAGATATAATTGACAAGATTACGGCAAACAATCCGGATGCGGATCATGATATCATAGACCGTGCCTATATATATTCGGCAAGGGTTCATGAAGGACAGATCCGGTTGTCGGGGGAGCCGTATCTTTCCCATCCTCTTGAGGTGGCTGGCATACTTGCGGATATGAAGCTTGATGCCGTGAGTGTCGCTGCCGGCCTGTTGCACGATGTTATAGAAGATACCCGCGCAACTCCCGAAGAGATAAAAGCGCTGTTCGGACAGGAAATATTGCATATTGTATCCGGAGTAACAAAGCTAGGCAAGCTTCCTTTTGACGGCTCCCAGGCCGCACGCCAGGCAGAAAGCATAAGAAAAATGTTTCTCGCAATGGCGGATGACATCAGGGTTATCCTGATCAAGCTTGCCGACCGGCTTCATAACATGAGGACACTCCAGTTTCAAAGCGACGAAAAAAGAATAATAATTGCTCAGGAAACAATGGACATATATGCTCCTATTGCCGCCCGTCTTGGTATCTACTGGATAAAGCATGAGCTGGAAAATACGGCATTCATGCATGTTCAACCGGACGAATATTCAAACATCAAAAATCTGGTCAGTAAAGACAAGGAGGAACGGGAAAAATATGTTGAAACAGTAAAGGACTATATCAAGAAGAAGATGGATGAAAATAACCTCAAGGGCGAGGTTATGGGCAGATATAAATATTACTACAGCATATATCAGAAAATGCTCAAGCAGAACCTTGCCTTCGACCAGGTTTACGATATCATCGCATTCAGAATCATACTCAATACAGTTCCTCAGTGCTACGAAGCTCTTGGGCTTGTGCATTCACTCTGGAAACCCATTGCCCATAAGTTCAAGGATTATATCGGATTCCCAAAACCGAACATGTATCAGTCTTTGCATACGACTGTTGTCGGTCCCATAGGTGAACGGATTGAAATACAAATCCGGACATGGGATATGGATACGGTTGCAAAATCAGGAATTGCTGCTCACTGGAGTTACAAAGAGGGAAAGAATATCGATGACAATATCAGCAAAAAATTTTCCTGGATACAAAACCTGGTTGAAAACCAGGAAGAATTCAAGGATCCTGTTGAATTTCTTGAAAATGTACGCATAGATCTTTACCCGGATGAGGTATATGTATTTACTCCGAAAGGGGCTATCAAATCTCTTCCCAAAGGGGCAACACCGGTTGATTTTGCTTATTTTATACATACAGAAGTCGGAAATCAGTGTACCGGCGCAAAAGTAAACGGTCGCATGGTTCCTTTAAATTACGAACTGCTGACAGGAAACATAGTTGAAATAATAACTACAAAGGGCCACCATCCGAGCAAGGACTGGCTTAAGTATGTTAAGACGGTAAAAGCCCGGTCAAGGATAAGACAGTGGATCAAGGCCCAGGAAAAAGATCGCAGCATTACTCTGGGTCGTGAGATGTGCGAGAAGACCTTCCGCAAGGAACAGCTTAATTTTTCGGCTCTTCTCAAATCCGGCGAGATAGATAAAATAATCGATCAGCTTGGCTTTAAAGCTGTTGACGATATGATTGCAAGCGTTGGCTATGGCAAAACCACCCCTTTGCAGATAGTAAGAAAGATTATTCCCAAGACAAAGACAGAAGAAGATGAATCAATATTAGATAAATTGATAGGACGTGTCAGAAAGAAAAAAACTACATCCGGAGTTATTGTCAAGGGAATAGACGACATACTGTTAAAATTCGGAAAGTGCTGCCAGCCGGTTCCGGGCGATTCAATTACAGGGTATATTACACAAGGCTATGGAGTCACCGTTCACCGGGCAAATTGTGTGAATGCCCTTAAAATGAATCCTGAAAGACAGATAGATGTCGAGTGGGACGTGACTTCAACCGATTTATATCAGGTTAAGATACATGTCACATCTCATGACAGGGTTGGTTTGCTGGCAGATATAGCGTCCAATATCAGTAAAAATGGCGCCAACATTATCGGCGCCAATACTGTTACAAATGAAAACAAGGTTGTTGACAGCTTTTTTACCCTTACCGTTAAAGATACCAACCATTTAAAAAAGGTCTTATCGGATCTGAAGAAGGTAAAGCTTGTTGTGGATGCAAAGCGATTAGACGAATAAGATTCGGTGTTTGGAAATTAAGGCGCTTTTACCACAAGGCCGGATTTTATGCACCTGGTGCATACACTTATCTTTTTGACTTTTCCCTTGTGAAGTGCTCTGACATTTTGAAGATTCGGGTTAAATCTGCGTTTTGTTACATTATGAGCATGGCTTACGTTGCAGCCAACCATAGGTTTTTTCCCACATATTTCACACATTTTGGACATTTAATTTCTCCTTAAGATCGTAATATGTTGAGACCTTTGCATATCAACCCCTTTTGCCCGATTTATATAAAGATTTGGTCTCTGGTCTCTGGTTTATAGTTTCTGGTTTTTTCTTTTAACCAGGAACCAAAAACTATGAACCAAAAACCTAAGTCTTTATTATCGCCTTCCTTGTACTTGGCCAAAATTGGATGTTCTTAAAAGGTCTCATGTTTTATCCTGTTTCCAAACAGAAAGTGTGCTGGTACACTAAAACCTGATTCATGTAAAGCACTTTTTTATTTTTGCTTTGAGAGTGAAGTTTCACACAGGGCAATATACTGAAGAGCTTTCTGATGAACTCCAACATCCGGATAGTTTATTATAACAGACTTGAAACGTTCCAAAGCCGCCTTGTAATGCTTTGATTTATAATAAAAAACACCTATTTCCAATTCTGATTCACCAAGGCTTTTATAGCATATGCCGGTATATTCTCTGGCTTTAGCAGCATATGTGTTATTCGGGAACTGCTTAATCAAACGGTTGAATGCTTCAAGTGCCTTGCGGGCTGTGGTCTGATCTCTGTCAGGGGTATCAACCTGTTCGAAATAGCATAATCCTATCTGGAAAATTATATGAGGGATTGCATCATTCAAGGGATGAAGATTTTCAAATTGCTCGTACGCTGAAACAGCTTCTTCATATTCCTTTAATTTGTAGTGTGAATCTGCAATTTTGAGTTCAGCCAGAATCGCATATTTACTGAAAGGATACCAGTCTTTTAGTTTCTCAAAGGATTCAATTGCATCCTTGTATTTACCTTCCTGATAGGATTCCATCCCGTCGCTTGCAAGCTCCTGGGCATATCTCTCCTCCTTGATCTGAAATAATGCGCAGCCGGAGCCTGTGGACAGTATGATAATAAGGACCAGAATTAAAGGAAATAATCTATTTTTCATTTTTTAAACTTTCAATGTAGTGTTCAGCGGAAAAAGCGGCAATTGCCGCATCTCCGACTGCTGTTGCAATCTGGCGCAAAGGAGTGCTTCTCCCGTCGCCGGCAGCAAAGAGACCGGGAACCGAGGTTTCCATTTTATGGTTAGTAATTACAAATCCGTATTCATCCGTCTTAATTGTGTCTGGAAGAAAACCGCTGTTAGGGAGAATTCCTACCCAGATAAAGCAACCGTCAACAGGAAGCTCTTTTGATTCACCTGTTTTAACATTTTTTACGGTTATTTTTTCCAGGCCGTCAGATCCTTCAATACCGGTTACAACCGAATTCCAGACAAACTCTATTTTATTATCAGCAAAGGCGCGTTCCTGCAAA
The DNA here is from genome assembly GCA_018819005.1 of Pseudomonadota bacterium. GTDB lineage: Bacteria > Desulfobacterota > Desulfobacteria > Desulfobacterales > RPRI01 > RPRI01. The sequence goes on from JAHJQU010000478.1 coordinate 8,194, forward strand.
ATTTTTGTTGCTCTAAGCTGGTCTCTTCTGTGAATAAGATAGACCTTTTTTGCAAACCTGGTAAGGAATATGCTTTCCTGAACGGCAGTATCTCCGCCGCCAACAGCCGCAACCACTTTGTTTTTGTAGAATGGTCCGTCGCAGGTGGCGCAGAAAGAGATTCCTTTTCCTATAAAAGCATCTTCTCCTTCAACACCAAGCTTTTTGGGATGTGCGCCTGTTGCAAGTATTATGGCGTGGGCTGTGACTGTCTGGTCGGGGAAAACCACTCTCTTGACCTGTCCTGATACATCAAGGGAAATCACCTCGTTGTTTTCTATCTTGAGCCCCAGCCGTTTAGCCTGTTCCACCATCTTGTCAACGAGATCCATTCCGCTTATCCCTTCAGGAAAGCCGGGATAATTTTCGACCCAGTCGGTAACGATTATCTGGCCGCCAGGCACAAGCTTTTCATAAAGAATTACATTTAATCTTGCCCTGACAGCATAAATTCCGGCCGTAAGCCCTGCAGGTCCCCCTCCTATTATTATGAGATCGTAATCAGCTTTTTCCATTGCAGGCTTTTGTTACAGTATGCTGTTTATTGTTTGCTGGAGCTTGGATTTTGCAACCATGCCGGTAATTTGATCAACAACCTTTCCCTGCTTGAAGAAAATAAGTGTAGGAATGGCTTTTATCCCAAATTTTCCCGGGGAAACGGGGTTATCATCTACATTACATTTGGTGAATTTAATCTTTTCACTGAATTCTCCTGCAAGTTCTTCGATTATAGGTCCGATAGCCTTGCATGGGCC
>JAHJQU010000479.1 GCA_018819005.1 Pseudomonadota bacterium
CAAACCGAAAGCAATTGCAAATGCGGCATATCCGATAAAACAGGAAATTACATGCGCAATAAGCCAGTTGCTTTTCAATGCAGGTACAAGAGGCTGGATTCTGTCGCTTATATTCGGAGAAAGAGAGGCGTAGGCCATTGATAGAAAGGCAAGCGGCATAGTGAAGGCGCCGATTATCCGGTTCGCATAACTTCTTTCAATTACAAGATATATAACCACAATTACCAGTGAAAAGAAAATAAGCGATTCATATAAATTTGATAGCGGGGCATGTCCGATTCCCAGACTGTACGATTCAACCCATCTTAATATTATGCCGGCAATATTTCCGGAAACTCCTGCCAGAGAAGTCCATGTTCCCAGTCTGCCTGAAAAGGGTTTTTTGAAAACAAATGAAAAAATGTAAAAAAAAGCGGCAAGGCCGTATATGAACGTTGTTATCGACAATAAATTTGAACTATCCATTATATTCATCCTTTTAATATGCCTGCTTTTTCAGATAAAAGCTTTGAAATTCTTTGTGTTCTCGCCTGCATACCCATTTTGTTCTTATTGGCAATTCCGGCAACCATGACCCTGCTTTTTCCTCCTTTTTTCACAACTTCAATACAAATCTTTTGATGAGACATGAAAAAAGCAACTAAACATCCTAAAATCATTAGTATAAATCCGGTATAAACCAGAGGAACTCCCGGGTCTTTTGTAACTTGAAGTCCCGTGTAATACCTCTTTTCGGAGCTTTCAACAGAAATAACCAGATCATCTTTTCTCATCTTATCGAAAGAAGGATAATTAAGCGGTATAACCAGTTCGGTTGGGTCCCCATCAGGCGGAGTCAAAATCCCCAAAAACGCTTCGCCAAGGTTATGTCCCCTGAAATTAAAGGCACTAGTGTATTCCCTGATAACGAATTTTCCCCGCGCTTCCGGGAGATCTATCTCTTCGCCTATTGCCGCATTTTTTCTGTAAATCATTCCGGTTTCACGGTTTGTAAAATGAAGCTCCACTTTTTCAGGTCTTACGGTTCCGTAACTTGACTGAAAAATATTGATGCCCCCGTACCTGAGAGGATCATTAACGATAATATCTTTTTTTATAACCGGTTTTCCATTCTCAAGAATAACAAGTTTTGAACGATATTCTTTTGGCGCTCCGGACTCATAGAAGCTTACACTGAAATCAACGCATTGTATTTCAAAATCAAGAGGCTCTTCTTTGCCTGTATTTCTCAATATAATGCTCTTTACACTTTCTCCTTCAGGAATATTTACAGAGCCTTCGAATCCGAAAAATGAGCCTATTAACCCGCCGATAAGAAGCAATATCACGCTTAGATGCACCCCATAAACACCAAACCGGGTCCAGCGCCCTTTTTCGGCAAAAATAACAAATCCTTTCTCTGATTCTTCAATTTCAGTATATTTAAAGGTTTTTGAGACAACAGGCTGAAACACTGATTTAAGCTCTTCCGGTGTATGATTATCGGAAAACTCCTCCTTGAACGAGTTCCTGAATCGCATAATGTCGAAAGAAGGGTTTTTCGTAAACACTATCTTCCATGTTGAAGAGAGGCGTTCGATTGAACATACGATTATATTTATGGTCAGAAAAAATATCAGGAATTGGAACCACCATGAATGGTACATATCGAAGATATTGAGAAGACTGAATATCCTGTAAAGAAATTCCCCGTATTCGTGTAAATATGCAGCCGGGTTTTCATTCTGTGGAATAACAGTACCGATGACTGAAGTAACTGCCAGAGTTAGAAGCAACATGACCGTTAATTTTACAGATGCAAAAAATTTCCATAATCCGTCAACAGGATTGCTGGAAATCTTGTTTTTTTTCATTATACTATAATCCTTTCCGATTAAATTCTGACGGCTTCGTAAAAAGTCATGAGTTGCGTTTTATAACAGACAATAAAAACAGGGGCAATGAATAAAATACGCCCAAATTCCGACATTGATTTTGGGTGAGGAGTCGTTTAAGCGGTCATTGCCTCAAAAATCAGGTTTGCAGTGTGATGCCGCTGCCACTCAGGCGCTTGATTTATGTATCTCGCTTTAAATCAACAATAAAACCTAATTTC
>JAHJQU010000083.1 GCA_018819005.1 Pseudomonadota bacterium
AAAACCCTGACGGTGTTGGTGAAGTCGGCTCCCTGGCCTGCGGAGATGCCTTGACCCTTTATTTCAAGCTGGATGAAAAAGGAAAAATAAATGACGCCAAATTCCAGACTTTCGGATGTGCAAGCGCCATTGCCTCTTCATCAGCCCTGACTGAAATGATAAAGGGCTTGACTCTCGATGAAGTTTCTAAAATTACAAATGAGGATATAGCCTCTTATCTCGGGGAGCTTCCGAAGGAAAAAATGCACTGCTCCGTGATGGGCCGGGATGCTCTTGAAAAAGCCATATCACACTATCGTGGTGAAAAAGAAAAAAAGGTGGAAGGCGAAATTGTATGCGAGTGCTTCGGCGTTACAGATGTCGATATAAGGCGCGCGGTCACGGAAAACAACCTGTCAACGATTGAAGACGTTACGGATTATGTCAAGGCAGGCGGAGGCTGCGAGAAATGCCATGAAAAAATACAGGATATTATCGACTCTGTACAAAGCAAAGACAAGCCTGTTAAGAAGAAAGTCATAAAACTTACTAATATACAGAAAATAAAACTGATTGAAGAGACCCTTGAACGCGAGATAAAACCCGCTCTTAAAAAAGATGGCGGAAATATAGAGCTCATAGACGTTGATGGAAACAGAATAATAGTCAAAATGCGCGGAACATGTGCAACCTGCAGTAAATCCCAGATTACGCTGAAGCACTATGTAGAATCGAAACTGAGAGAACTTGTAGCTCCGGAACTCATTGTTGAGGAGGTGCAGCAATGAAACCAATATATGTCGATAACAACGCTACAACCCGTGTTGCTCCCGAAGTTCTTGAAGAGATGCTTCCCTATTTTTCTGAACTCTACGGGAACCCCTCAAGCATGCACTCTTTTGGCGGAAATGTTGCAAGGAAGATAAAAGAATCCCGTGCAAAAGTTGCAAAATTAATAGGCGCCCTGCCCGAGGAAATACTTTTTACGGGCTGCGGCACTGAAAGTGACTCCACTGCAATCCGGGCCGCCCTTATCTCAAACCCTGACAGGAAACACATTATAACAAGCCGGGTCGAGCATCCTGCAATCAAGAACCTGTTTGAAAATCTCGCCAAAAACGGGTACCGGGTTACATTCGTTCCGGTTGACAGTAAGGGGCTCCTCGATCTCGATTATTTATACAGACATCTTGACGATGATACTGCAGTAGTCAGCATCATGTGGGCGAACAATGAATCGGGGGTGATTTTCCCGGTAGAAGAGATTGCCCAGGCCGTCAGGGCAAAGGGTATCGTTTTTCACACGGATGCGGTTCAGGCCGTGGGGAAAGTCTCTGTTGACATGAAGAAGGTGCAGGCGGATATGCTTTCCCTGTCGGGACACAAGATTCATGCCCCAAAGGGAATCGGGGCTCTTTACATAAGGAAAGGGACCAAGTTTTCACCCTTTCTCATAGGCGGCCACCAGGAAAGCGGACGGAGAGGCGGAACAGAAAATGTGGCTTCCATTATCGGGCTTGGTAAAGCAAGTGAAGTGGCGCTTGCGGACCTTGATCAAATGTCAACACGCATAAAAATGCTGCGGGACAAGCTTGAAAATACCCTGGTAAAGACGGTGCCTAATACAATGATAAACGGTGACAAGGAACAGCGTCTTCCGAACACAACGAGCATCGGGTTTGAATTTGTTGAAGGAGAAGCCATACTGCTGATGATGGACGAGTTTGGCATATGTGCATCATCGGGTTCAGCGTGCACCTCCGGATCTCTCGAGCCGTCACACGTTTTGCGCGCAATGGGAGTTCCTTTCACGGCCGCCCACGGCTCTATACGTTTCAGTCTGAGCACATACAACACAGAAGATGAAATCGATTTTATTATTGAGAAGGTTCCGCCAATAATCAAACGTCTCAGGGAATTATCTCCGTTCTGGAAAAATAATAGCTGCGAATAAATCCCTGAACCCATGAAGTTATGTCTTGAATAAAAGAAAAAGGAATTGAATATGTTTAAAGTAATGGTGCGGGACAATATGTCCCCAATCGCAAAAGAACTTCTTGAAGCAACAGGCAAAATCAAAGTTGTTGTTGACAATGAGAAGGTCACCAATGATCCAGGTGAATTGGCAAAAATCATAGGGGAATTTCACGGCCTTGCCATAAGGAGCGGAACTAAGGTTACCGAACAGGTTTTAAAAAAAGCAAAGAAACTTAAGGTAATCGGCCGGGCCGGAATCGGCGTTGATAACATCGATGTTCAGGCAGCCTCACGACGGGGCATTGTTGTCGTGAATGCTCCGGGCGGGAACACTGTTACCACGGCGGAGCATGCAATTTCGCTGATGCTGTCTCTCGCCAGGCACATTCCGCAGGGTACCGCCTCCATACGGGAAGGAAAATGGGAAAAGAAAAAGTTTATGGGCGTTGAGATAAGCGGAAAAACTCTCGGGATTCTGGGTCTGGGACAGATAGGACGGGTTGTTGCCGACAGGGCCAGGGGTCTTCAAATGAAAGTCATAGCCTCCGATCCGTTCGTCAGTATGGACGCAGCACGTTCCATTGAAGTCGAATTAGTCTCCCTTGATGAACTTCTTTCAAGCTCCGACTTTATCTCCCTGCATGTTCCCCGTCTCAAAGATACCGTTAACATGATCAATGCCTCCTCCATTGCGAAGATGAAGCAGGGTGTCAGAATCATAAACTGCGCAAGAGGGGAAACCGTCAATCTTGACGATCTTTATGATGCTCTTTTAAGCGGGCACGTAGCAGGAGCAGCCCTTGATGTTTTCCCAAAAGAGCCTCCTGATTTTTCAATACCAATTCTTCAGCATCCGAATATCATATTCACACCCCACCTTGGCGCAAGCACGGGCGAAGCTCAAATAAATGTGGCTGAGATGATTGCAAAGCAGATCGCCGCATATTTAATCGACGGTATTCTGATAAATACCGTAAACTTCCCGTCCGTATCCGGTGAAGTTATGCGACAACTTCGCCCTCATCTTGATCTTGCGGAAAAAATGGGGTCCATTATGGGCCAGCTTGTCAGAAAAATCCATGATATCACGGTTACCTACAGCGGAGATGTCGCTGAACTTGATACCAGGCCACTTACACATGCAGTACTTAAAGGACTTCTTGGCACATTTACTGATAAGCCGGTAAATTATGTGAGTGCACCCGCCTTAGCCAGGGAAAAAGGCATAAACATAAAAGAAACGGTAAGCAGCACTAGTGATGATTACGCAGGCTTGATTAAGCTCAAACTTGAGGAGCATGAAGGCGGGCCGGGAGAGATCTGGGGAACGATATTCGGAAAGAAGGATCCTCGGATTGTAAGGCTTGGGCGAATCCGAATGGATGCAATACCCGAAGGCGAAATAATAGTAATCCGGAATTATGACAGACCGGGGGTAATTGGAAACGTGGGCACTACCCTCGGCCGCCATAATATCAACATAGGCCGTTTTCAGCTTGGAAGACTTGATGAGCAGGCGCTCTGTATGGTAAATATTGATACACATGCAGACAAAAAAGTGATCGAAGATATAAAATCACTCCCGAATATTATATCTGTCCAGCAGATACACTTATAAAAATATG
>JAHJQU010000084.1 GCA_018819005.1 Pseudomonadota bacterium
AGGAGAGCATCCCGGATTCTGGATCCGGCTGCAGTTTCGATCTTTTCAACAAGAGCCTGATCCGGTTTCTTTTCTTTGCAAATTCTTTTCGGGACCCCGTTAGTCTCTTTTAATTTTTCCTGAATGGCTATAATGGGCTGCATGGCATCGTGACCGCAGAAGATGGCTTCAAGCATATCTTTTTCATTCACAATATTGCCGCTGCCTTCAACCATTACAACTCCGGTTTTTGAACCTGCAACAATAATATTTATTTCACTCCCTTCACATTCTTTTATAGTCGGGTTTATTAAATACTCCCCGTTTTTCCTGATTACCCTGACACTTGCGATGGGCCCTGCGAACGGGATATCCGATATTTCGAGCGCTGCAGATGCTCCAATCATTGCAAGAACATCCGGATCATTTTCATGATCCATCGAAAGAACTGTTGCTATGATTTGTGTTTCATAAAAATAACCTTTGGGGAAAAGAGGCCTTATGGGCCTGTCTATCAGGCGCGAAGTTAAGGCTTCCTTTTCAGAAGGCCTTCCAATTTCACGCCTGAAATAATTCCCGGGTATCCGGCCGGCGGCATAAATTTTTTCCTGATATTCGACCGAAAGAGGCAAGAAATCGCCCGGCCTCTCTTCGTTTGATGAAACCACAGTTACAAGTACTATCGTATCGCCGTATTGTACTACTACCGATCCGGATGCCTGCTTTGCAAGTTTGCCTGCCTGAATAGTCAATGTTTTTCCACCGATATCGGTTTTATATGTATTTTCCATAAAAATCTCCTAAAAATAGACTGCTGTTATTCGGGAAGATTGAAGCTTTCCGCCGCAAGCAGCGTTCCGCATGGGGCGAATTCAGCCGCGGGGAATCGAGTCTGTTTATAATTTGTTCGCTAACCCCGCTGCAAGAAACAGAAAAATGCGCTCACTGTTTCGGATCAAAGCTCTCAAACCACAATATCTTTTTGCTCCCGTATTAAATATTCAGGATACTCAAAGAGAGAACTGACAACTGGCAGGTACTTATTCCTCTCGTTTTAAAAAAACTGCCCTTTAACCGGTTCAGCAAATGATTGCTTTTTATCTCCTGATACCAAGAGTATCAATTATTGTTCTGTATCTCTGTATATCCTTGTTTTTCACATAATTTAAGAGTCTGCGTCTTTTACCTACAAGCATAAGCAGACCTCTTCTTGAGTGGTGATCCTTTTCATGAACCTTCAGATGTTCGGTAAGATAAGATATTCGATGTGTTAAAAGCCCCACCTGAACTTCCGGAGAACCGGTATCACTTTCATGCAGCTTATATTTTTCAATTAACTGCTTTTTGTCGTCAGATTTTAAAACCAATTTCTTTTCTGCCTCCTTTTTTTTGAAGTACAATATTCATATGTTGTAATTATAAATAGTTATAAAGCCATTCTGCTGTGTTGCCGATTTAATAAGCTTTACAACGCAAGCATATCATTTATATATATTTATCGGCGCAAACAAACAACATAAATTATTTACGACGGCTTTGTAAAAAGCCATTCTGCTGTGTTGCACTTTCATCCCCGCCCTGTTGAATTCTCGCTGCGCGAGACGGCAGGGCCGATTCAACAGGGTGAATCATTACAGCGTACCAATTAGTACGCTTCATTCCTCAAGATTCGCGCGCCTTGCATTATGAGCTTTTTACTTTGCCGTCTGAATTTCGACTTTTTACTAAAGTGTCATTTATGACGACTCAACAAAAGCAGATTCTATTAAAACCTGTTTATAACAAAGCAATAAACAAACTTACCATTAATCCTGTTCAAAACAGCAATAAGTTCATTCTCTTTGTTTACAATTTTTATGAAATCGTTGAGCCCGGTCAGCAAATCAGAGTTAATATCCTTATCGGTTATTGTCTTCCCGCAGGATATCTTTTCAATCAATATATCATTTGCGATGCAGCCGGGAATATTTTTTAAAGCATCCGCCATTTTTATTACTTTGGATGGTATACTTCCCGATAAAGCAAGTTTTTCAAGTTCCACTATTGTTGAAGCTTTGCTGATTGAAAATCCGCAGCTTTCAATCCTTCTTAATTCTTTAAGATGACCTCCACAGCCAATATCTTTGCCTATATCCGCACAGAGCGTTCTTATATAAGTTCCTCCCGAACATGAAACCTCAAAAAAGATTTCCGGGAGATTTATTTCAAGTATTTTTAAATAATAAATATGAACTTTCCTTGCCGGCTTTTCAACCGGCCGGCCTTTCCGCGCAAGCTTATAAAGCGGGACTCCCTTATGCTTTAAAGCGGAATAGATCGGGGGAACCTGCTCAATATCTCCTTCATATTTATTAAAAGCCGATACTATCTCTTCCCGCGAAAAATTCAACTCATTACAGGTTGAAAGAATTTTTCCGGTAAAATCCTGCGTATCGGTTGAGACTCCAAGGTGGAGTTTAGCCTGATATTTTTTGTCTCCTCCAAGAAAGAACCTTGATATTTTTGTTGCCTCGTTTAAACAGCAAATCAATACACCCGTCGCAAATGGATCAAGCGTTCCTGTGTGTCCTGCCTTTTTTGCTCCTGTCAGTTTTTTTAAAACAGCAACAACTCTTGCAGATGTAATATCTGCAGGTTTATCAACAATAAGTATTCCGCTATCTAATTCAGGCATCTCATAAAACTAAATTTTTTCAGACAGGCTTATAATCTGAGCCTTCAGGGCCTCTATTGTTGTTTCAATGTTAAATCCTGCCGCACCGGGATGGCCGCCCCCACCGAACGCCGAAGCAATGGCTGAAACATCGAATGTTCCGTCCGAACGCAAACCGACATGAAAGGTTTTTAATCCAGAAGATTGATCCGACCCGCTCTTTTGTTCCTGTATGAGTGCCGCTACTTTGACATCTTCAATGCGCCTTGCATAGTTTATAAGGCCGTCTATGTCCTCTGAATGAGTTCTTGTTTCATTTATCATTTCCTGAGTTATCGTCATCATTGAAAGTTTTCCATTTACTGAAATTTCGATTGAATCAAGAGCAAGATTCAAAAGCCGTATACGGCCAAGAGAGTACGTGCCATAAACGTGCTGGGCAACTTCGTAAGGGTTGACTCCGCAACCGATCATTTTTTCACAAATTGCAAAAGCAGACTGATTTGTGTTCGAAAACCGGAAAGAGCCTGTATCCGTTAATATGCCCGTATATATTGAGTTTGCTATTGCGCTGTTTATGGGTATTTCCATCTTTTTAATTGTGCGGTATACAATTTCAGCAGTGGAACATGCTTTTGTATCTATCAACCTGCAGGTTCCAAAATTATTATTTGTTATATGATGATCAATATTTAAAATTACAGGTATGCGGGAGGCTGCAGATGAACCTTTTCCGATCCGCTGTAAATTTCCGCAATCAAGAATAACGGCAGTATCAAATTCAAGTGTTTCCGGTATTTCATGCTCTATGCGTTCAATAAAGGGTAGAAAGCGGTAAACTGCCGGAATAGGGCTTTCATTAAACAGAAAAATCTTTTTATTAAGCCAATCAAGAGCTATCCCGAGGGCAAGCAAAGAACCTATCGCATCGCCATCCGGGTTTGTATGAGAAGCAAGCAGCACATGGTTACTCTTTTTCAGGTGTTGAATTATCTGGTTCATCATCGTTTTTTAAAGTTTTGAGCAAAGTCTCTATTCGTGCTCCATAATCAAATGATTCATCATAAAAAAAAGATAGATCAGGCATATAACGCAGGCCCAGCTGGCTTGCCAGTGTGCGCTTAAGATAACCGGCCGCACTTTTAAATCCTATGGCCGCATCTTCTGCAGATTTATTGCTTCCGGATATTGTAAAATAAATCCTGGCAAGCTTTAAGTCTCTGGACATTTTGACACCGGTGATTGTTGCCATATCAAGCCGGGGATCTTTTATATCCTTAATCAAAATTTCTGACAGAATTTTTTGTATCTGACCTGCAACCCTGTCGGCTCGCGAAAAGAGCGTCATAGATTGATTATCTCCATTTCGGTGTTTATAATTTCGGCCAGGCCAAGCTCGTCGGCGAAATTAAAAACTTTATCAATTATTGAATTTGTCAGAATTCTGTCATTTCCCGCAACAGCAAAACCAATTAAAGCTTCATCATAAATATCGTTTGATCCGACTTCAGCGACTGATGCGTTGAAATTGTTTTGCAGCCGCCCGATTATCGACTTTACAATTTTTCTTTTACTTTTCAGCGAACGGCAGTCATGAAGCCTGAACGTTATTATTCCGAGACCGACAACCATGGTTTATTCAAATTCCGGCTTTATCTCTTCCATGTAATAAAATTCAATTATGTCGCCGACTTTAATATCATTAAAATTTTCTATGCCGATTCCGCATTCAAAACCGCTTGAGATTTCCTTAACATCATCTTTAAATCGTCTTAAAGACGAGTTTTTCCCTTCAAAACAGACTATTCCATCTCTGATGAGACGAACCTGCCGGCCACGTTCTATCTTTCCGTCTGTTACATAGCTTCCTGCTATGGTTCCAATTTTGGGAACATGGAAAACTTCCCGGACCTGGGCTCTTCCAAGAACGCGCTCAACAAATGTCGAAGACATCAAGCCAACAATAGAATCTTTTATATCTTTGATAACATTGTAAATTATATTATAATAGCGGATATCGACATTTTCATCATTCGCTATTGTCTGTACCTTTGAGCTTGGGCGAACATTGAAACCAATGATAATGGCGTTGGAAACTGCGGCAAGCGAAACATCCGATTCGTTAATGGCTCCTGTTCCGGAGTGGATTATATCTATTTTAACCTCTTTATTCGACAGTTTATTGAGAGAGTCTCTTATAGCTTCGATAGAGCCATTAACATCTGCCTTGAGTATCAGGGTAAGATTTTTAACCTGTCCTTCCTGAATGCGGTCGAACAGATTTTCAAGGCTAAGCCTGCTTGTTTTGGCAAGCTCCTTGGCGCGTTGTCTCTGTATTCGATATGTACTGACCTGTCTTGCATCTTTTTCATCTGCAAGAGAAATCAGCTCGTCTCCCGCCATTGGTACACCTGAAAGACCTATTACCTCGACAGGAATTGACGGACCGGCCTCATTTACTTTCATTCCTCTGTCATTCAGAAGAGCCCGCACTTTCCCGTAGTGAATGCCGCATACAACCGATTCTCCGGTATGGAGAGTGCCTTCGCTTATAAGAACGGTTGCAACCGGACCCCTTCCGGAATCGAGCTTTGCTTCAACAACGTGACCTAATGCCAGCTTGTTGGGATTTGCTTTGAGTTCAAGAACCTCGGCCTGAAGAACAATCATTTCAAGCAGGTCATTTATTCCTGTTCTTTGTTTTGCAGATACCTTTATAAAGGGAGTGTCACCTCCCCATTCTTCCGGAACAAGCCCAAGATCGGCCAATTCACGTTTAACCCGTTCAACATCAGCTTCGGGTTTATCTATTTTGTTAACAGCAACGATTATTGATACTCCGGCAGCCTTTGAATGATTTACTGCTTCAACAGTTTGAGGCTTTACGCCGTCATCCGCCGCAACAACAAGAACTACTATATCTGTAACTTTAGCCCCTCTTGCACGCATAGCTGTGAAGGCTTCATGGCCCGGAGTATCTAAAAATACTATATGTCCACTCTCTGTTGAGACGTGGTAGGCTCCTATGTGCTGAGTTATTCCGCCAGCTTCAATTTCAGCAATTTTTGTTTTGCGGATTACATCGAGCAGGGAGGTTTTACCATGATCGACATGTCCCATTATTGTTACTACGGGTGATCTGCTGATAAGAGAGCCCGGATCGTCCTTTTCCGTTTTTAGAAAAGTGCTTTCCTCAAAAGATGCCCGCTCAACCTCGTAATTGAACTCCGTTGCAACCAGGACTGCCGTATCAAAATCTATTGTTTGATTGACTGTCGCCAGCACACCCATTCCCATGAGAGTTTTTATCATTTCGCTTGATTTAATCCCCATTCTCTTTGCAAGATCGGATAAGATAATGGCATCATCAATCTTTATCCTGCGTTTAATAGCTTTCGGTATAGTTATTTGAGGTTTTTGGCCATGTACAACCTTTATTTTAGCGCCTTTTTTATCTCTGCGTATCCTTGGTTGAGGTGCATAAAGATCTTCAGCCTCAACAATCTCTTTTTTCTTAAAAACTTTCTTTTTGAATAATTTCTTATCTCTTAAGTCTAATTCTTCTTCAACCTTATCTTTATCCTTCTTTTTCTTTTTTTCGGGAAGAGCGACATCTTTTTTCGGGACAACCTTATCATGAGCTTTTTCATGAGCAGGTTTTCGCAACATTTCCGGAGTTATTTCAACGGTAGTTTTTGTCCCGGGGATATGAGGTCTTCTGGCTTCAGGAGCCCGGGCAGGCGCTGCAGGAGAGGTCTTCTTAGGAGGGACCGAAGGCTGGGCCGGTTTTTCCTCTGCCACCGGTTCAACTATCTTTGGCCTTTCAGGGAGTCTCAGAATTTTTGCAGGAGTCTCCTTTCTTGCTTTTTTCAAGGCCTTAACAGGTTTTAACGTCTTGATAACCTGTTGTTTTTGCTGCTCTTCAGGGATCTGTTTGACTTCTTCGTCCAATTCAGATTTTCCTGCTTTTTCATGCTCCTGCGGTTCTGCTTCGGCAGGAGATGTTTCAACAGGAACAGATTCTTTTTCCAGAGCCTCCTCTGCCGGCAATATTGAGCCTGGAGCAGCGGCTTCAGCTTCAGGAGACTCTTTTGCCGGTGGTTCAGGTTTGGGTTCTGCCTCTGCCTGAACAACAACCTTGCGCCTCCGGATTATTGTAGGCTTGACGCGGGTTTCCTCGACATCTTCGGAAATTGAAACCGAACCCTGAATGCCTGCTTTTATCTTTGCAACTGTGTCATCATCCAAAGAACTAATGTGGCTCTTGATATCGATATGCATGCTTCTAATCTCGTCAAGAAGAGCCTGATTAGTCATATTAAGATCTCTGGCAAGTTCATATACTCTGATCTTTGCCATTCAGCCCCCCAATATTATTGTTAACGGGTATTTCACAGAATTAATCTGCCTCTAAGCGTCCTAGTATATATAAATTAAGATTCCGGTGTATTGCCGCTGTCGGGAATCTCTTTCGCCTCTTCAGCGACTTCGCTGTTTTCGTCGTTTCTTTTTGACACGGATTCTATTGCCGAGCGTATCAGTTTTTCAGCCTTCTCCGTGGCAATCCCCTTTATCTGCGTTAAATCATTAACTGCGGCATTGCTTATCTCTCTGGCCGATGCAAATCCTTTTTCAATTAATGAATTGGCAAGGCTTATTCCGACTCCCGGCAAAGAGACAAGAGAGTCATAACCATTTTTCAGAGCTTCAATATAATGAGATTCGTTTTGGACATCCAGACTCCACCCGGTGAGTTTTGAGGCGAGTCTCACATTCTGTCCCCTTTTCCCGATAGCTATCGAGAGGAATTCATCAGCTACTATCACTTCCATGGAACGATTGTCTTCGTCAATAATTACTCTCTTTATTTCAGCGGGAGCCAGGGCATTGCATACAAATTTCGCGGCATCAACATGCCAGGTTATAATGTCAATTTTTTCACCTTTTAATTCCTGAACAACATTCTGAACCCGGCTTCCTTTCATTCCGACACAAGCTCCAACAGGATCTATATCGGAATCGTTTGAAGAAACAGCGATTTTGGCCCGTACGCCAGGTTCACGGACAGCACCCATGATGCTTACGATCCCTTCGCTTATTTCCGGGACCTCAGTTTTAAAAAGGTTAACCAGAAAGTTCGGATTAGTTCTAGAAAGAATAATTTGCGGGCCACGGGAGTCCTGAAGGACTTCTGAAAGGAGAGCCCTTATCCGGTCACCCCGCCTGTAAGTTTCTTTTGGAACCTGTTCGCGAACGGGCAATACGCCTTCAGCCTGGCCAAGGTTTACTATGATGTCGCCAGAGTGCTCAACACGCTGTATTATACCATTTATTATTTCACCCTTGCGGTCAATAAAACTTGAATAAACGGCATTTCTTTCGGCATCTTTCATTTTCTGAATAATCACCTGCTTTGCTGACTGGGCTGCTATCCTGCCAAAAGTAGTGGTATCCATTTTGCTTCCAAGGCTGTCGCCTATTTCACATTCAGCATCGAGTTTGCGGCCGTTCTCAAAGCTGATTTCCACTGCGCTGTCTTTAACTACTTCAACTACTTCCTTAAATTGGAAAACCTCAATTTCTCCGGTTTGATCGCTGTACTGGATTTCGATTTCGATTTTATTCCCAAATTTTTTTCTGGCAGCCGATTTAAGGGCCTCTTCAATTGCATTGATGAGGACGTTTTTATCAATTTCCTTGTCCCGGCTTACCTGATCAACGACACGTTTTATTTCTGATATAAGCATCGGTTTTCTCCGTTATAGTCGAATAGTCGCGCCTTTGTGATTTCCTTATAGGGAATGGCAACGGTTTCGTCATTCGCATTAAGTTTTACAAAGCCATCAAAAAAACCAAGAATAACACCTTTAAAGTTTTTTTGCCCTTTAATAGGCAACGAGGTTCTAATTCTTGCAATATTACCTTTAAACCGGTCAAAATCTTCAGGTTTTCCTAAAGGTCTATCATTGCCCGGTGATGAAACCTCAAGATTGTAAGACCAGTTTGTATTCAGATTTACATCAAGGATATCGATTAATTGGCGACTTATTTGGGTACAGTCATTCATTGTGACCCCACCCGGTTTATCAATATAGAGACGAATAATCCTTCCGATTGATTCCCTGTGGCACTCAACAAATACAAGCTCCAGCCCTTCCGATGCACACAGCGGTTCTGCAAATTCTTTAACTTTAATAATAAGTTCTTCCGGGGTAACCTGCAAAACGTTCCCGGCTATGGATTCATCTCTCGTTTTAACTATTTTTCTTTCTTTCATCTGTTTTATGCTTGTTGATATTTAAAACAAAAAACGGGCTATCGCCCGTTTCCCTCAACGTAATAAAATTGTAACAATGGATCGAGAAAAATCACATGTTTCTAAAAAATAAGATACTCAAATAAATTCTCCAAAACACATATTCATCGACCCTGTCAAAACAGCCTTTTTACGGAAAAGGCGGACTTTATATGGAGCGGGCAACGAGATTCGAACTCGCGACTCCAAGCTTGGGAAGCTTGCACTCTACCAGCTGAGTTATGCCCGCTTACCGAATGCTGCTGTATATGACAATTTATAATTAATGTCAACAGTTTTTGAAGTACCTTTGTAAGTATAGCCAAAATACATATTGATCATCTTCAAAAGAGTCGGTGATTCCATTAGGATTGAAGCTCCCCGCAGCAAGCTATGGGGAATGAGCTCGCTATTGCGGTTCAAGGGGTAGAGGATTCCAGG
>JAHJQU010000494.1 GCA_018819005.1 Pseudomonadota bacterium
AACAAACTCTCGAAAAAGGCCGGCGTCGGAGAGGCAACTGTTGTAAGGCTTGCCCAGGTTCTTGGATTTCAGGGATATTCGGATATGCAAAGGCATCTCAGGGAAGAATTTCAGGACCGCCTGTCAACTGTTACGAGACTCAAAAAATCGATAAAGAATGTGCGCAATGAAGGTGATCTGCTGAAAAAGATAATTCAGCAGGACATTCAGAACCTGACCAGGACATTGAATGAAATTTCCCCTGAGACCTTTCAGAAGGCGGTTAAAGATATCACGGAGTCAAGGACAATCTATGTGGCGGGCTTAAGAGGCTCTCATGCTCCAGCTATAATTCTCGGTCTCTATCTTAACTTTCTTAAAAAGGATGCAAGGTTGCTGGTTCCGGGTTACGGCGATGTGTGGAATGTTCTTTTCGGTCTGGGTCCTGATGATCTTGTAATCGGTATCAGTTTTCCAAGGTATACAAGACTAACGGTTGAAATTCTTGAATATGCCCATAATCACGGGGCAAAGGTCGGAGCAATAACCGATTCGCTTATTTCCCCCCTTGCCGAATTCGCGGATTGGGTTCTGCCGGTTTATTCAAAGATGGATTCTTTCGTGGAATCCTTTACGGCTTCCATAAGCATAGCCAATGCGCTCCTGACTGCAGTCAGCATAAGGAATCTTGATCAGACTCTCCAAATTCTACGGGAAAAAGAAGATCTCTGGAAAGAAAAAAATATATATATCTCGTCGGCCTCATCTGATATTCAGCAAAAAAAAACAATGCTTGAAAGCATGAGGCCATTTAGCTCTGGCAAATCACTGTAAATTTAAAAGCTATTTATAGCTCAGGAGGTTATGATGAATCACCCCCTTTTCCCGGTTTTCCATCCTGAATCCATAGCCATTATCGGCGCATCCGAGGTTCCCGGAAAAGCGGCTGAACGACGAACAAGAAGTTTGATTCAGGGCGGTTATAAAGGCGATATATTCCTTATTAATCCTAAGCGGGATATTCTTTTCGGGCGAAAGGCCTATCCCTCTGTTTTGGATGTGGGAAAGAAAGTAGATCTCGCAATGGTAGTTGTTGCTCCCAGGTTTGTTCCGCAGGCAGTTGCCGACAGCGTCAAAATGGGAGCAAGAGGCATTGTTATTATTACGGCCGGTTTGGGAGAGAGCGGTGAAGAAGGGAAAAAGATTGAAAAGGAGATTCTTAAAATAGCTTCGGATGGCGGAGCAAAAATAATCGGGCCCAACTGTTCCGGCCTTTTTTCCGCTTCTGCCTGCATGAACCTTCTTGGAATTCCACCTGTTGCAAAGGGACCTATGGCAGTAATTGCCCAGAGCGGAAATATCATTGACTCCATAACACATTATGCCGCTATAAAAGGCATCGGCTTAAGCAGCATTATTTCTGCCGGGAATGCCATTGGTGTAAAGTTTCATGAATACCTCGAATATCTTGCACGGGATGAAGAAACAAAAGTTGTAATGATGTATATGGAAGGAATAAACGATGGTGACAGGCTTGTTGCGGTCGCGAGAGAGGTATCAAAAAAGAAACCTATTGTTGTCCTCAAGGTGGGGCGAAGCAAGGCAGGAGCAAGAGCTGCCGCTTCGCATACCGGTTCTTTAGCGGTTGATGATTCCATCGTGGAGGCTGCATTCAAACAGGCCGGCATCGTAAGAGTATATAATGTCGATGAGATGTTCGATGTGGCGATGTGTTTTGCACATATGCCTCTTCCGAAAGGGAACAGGGTTGCCATTATTTCCGAAGGCGGAGGAGATAATTCCGTGGCAGCCGATAATGCGGAGATAAGCGGTCTTGAAGTGCCTGTTCTGCCCCAAACGACCCAGGAGAAGATAAAACCGTACCTTCTTGCGGGAATGCCCGCCGGAAATCCGATCGATTACGGCGGAACGGCAGAAGAGAACCCGGACATGATAAACAAAATAGCCGCTGTTCTAATGGAAGAGGATATTATAGATTCGATATACATAACCGGCTTCTTCGGAGGCTTCAAAGAGATTATTGCCCCGCACGTGGGCGAGCTTGAAGAAAAAACTTCACTTGAGCTTGTAAAACTGATAAACAGATATAAAAAACCGATAGCAGTTCATACATCCTTTGCAAATGAGCCTTTCGAATCCGTTAAGATACTGACTGAGAATGGTGTGCTTGTTACTTCTTCTTCCTTGAGAGCAGCCCGGTGCCTTTCGTTTTTATCCGGGTTTGCCGTAAAACGTGAAAAGCTGACAAGTTCATCCAATGTGAAACCCTTTAAAGCAAACAGGGATAAAACGGATGAGATCATAAAGGGCGCGGCGGCTGCAGGAAGAACCAGCCTCCTTGAAACTGAAGCAAGAGAGGTTCTGAAGCACTATGGAATCCGGATCCCTTTGGCTGTGATGGCAAAATCTGCGGATGATGCCGTGGCAGCAGCGAAAAGCATTGCTTCCCCTGTGGCCCTTAAAATAGTCTCTCCGGCTATCATTCACAAGTCCGACGCAGGTGGAATAAGGCTGAATCTGACATCACCGGGGGAGATAAAAGACGCCTTCAGAGAGATAATCGCAAATGCAGGAAAGGTAGCCGCGGATGATGACATACTGGGTGTTCTGGTTTCGCCGATGGCGCCAGCCGGCCAGGAATGCATTATAGGCATGGTCAGAACTCCCCAGTTTGGCCCGGTAATAATGTTCGGGCTGGGGGGCGTATTTGTGGAAATATTAAAAGATGTCTCCTTCAGGGTTATACCTCCGACCGAGCAGGACATAGATGATATGGTAAAGGAGATCAAGGGTTATCTCCTGCTGACAGGAATAAGAGGATCCAGGCCCAGGGATGTTGATACGATAAAAGATATTCTTTCCAGAGTGTCCCGGATTGCGGCGGATCATCCTGATATTAAAGAGATAGATATCAACCCTGTAATCGTACATGAAAATGGCGCATCGGTTGTGGACGCAAGAATAATCATTGCATAAAGGAGATGGAATCGTAAAAAGATATGAGATTTTTGGAAAAAGGAGACATCAATGAATTTTGAATGCATTATTTATGAAAAGAACAATCATGTATCGGTTATCAAGCTAAACAGGCCTAAAGTGCTGAATGCCATGAACAAGCAGCTCTGGCTCGATCTGCAGCAGGCGCTTGCCGATACGATTGATGATGAGAAGATCAGGGTTCTGATCATTACAGGGGAAGGAAGAGCTTTTTCCACGGGGGCGGACCTCAAGGATTCAAAAGGGCGGTCATTAAAGGCCTACAGGGATTATCTTGTCCATCTTCAAGAGATATCAAGAACGATCATCCGGTATCCCAAACCGACAATAGCCGCTGTAAACGGCTATGCGCTTGGAAGCGGTTACGAACTGGCCCTGGCCTGTGACATCAGGATTGCGGCAGATAGCGCGAAATTTGGTTCTCCCGAAGCGAGGGTGTCATCATCTGTAACCGGCGGAGCCATGAGACTGCTTCAGGATCTGGTGGGCCCCGGAAAGGCAAGAGAATTGCTTTTCACCTGCGATTACATAGACGGGAAAGAAGCTGAGAGAATCGGTCTTGTCAACAAAACCGTTCCTGACGATAAGCTCATGGAAGAGGCTGTCGCTATGGCGGAAAAAATTGCGGCGAACTCACTCTTCTCCATCAATCTTATAAAAAAGGGTTTGAATATGGCCAAGGAAGCGAGCCTTGACGCTTTAATGGATTATGAAGTTGAAGCATGTCTTGCTACTGTTTCTGCTCCCGAAAGGGCGGAAAAACTGGAGGAATTTCAGGACAGAAAAAAGGTCTCGGAATAAATGTACCATTAACAATAAAAAGGAGGTTATTATGAAAAAGTCTTTGTTTTTTACCATTGCGTTGTTGTTTGGATTCATTTTTATCTTTTCTTCAATTCCTATTGAAGCGCAGGCCAAAAGCACATTTGTGACCATCGGCACCGGAGGCGTAACCGGCGTTTATTATGTTGTGGGCGGCGCCGTCGGCAAGATTGTCAACCAGAAAAAGGATGTGTACAATCTCAGGGTAACCGTAGAATCGACAGGCGGATCGGTTTTTAATGTCAATGCCGTCATGCAGGCGACCTTGAATTCGGCGTAGTGCAGTCCGACAGGCAGTTTCAGGCCGTAAAAGGTCAAAAGGAATGGGAGGCTTTAGGTCCCCAGAAAGATCTGCGCGCCATATGCAGTTTTCATCCTGAAAGCGTTGTACTTGTTGCCGGCGATGACACGGGAATCGAAAAATTTGCAGATCTTAAGGGAAAGCATGTCAACATCGGAAATCCGGGTTCAGGCCAGAGAGGAAATTCAATAGATGCTTTTGAAGCCTGCGGAATCAACTGGGAAAAGGATTTGAGAGCAGAAGGACTTAAGGCGGACGAATCGGCCAAAATGCTGAATGACGGCAGAATAGACGCCTTTTTTTACACGGTAGGCCACCCCAATGGTTCAATTAAAGAAGCCACAAGCGGGGGACGCAAGGTTCATTTCGTACCTGTAGAAGGCAAATGCATAGAGGATATGATTGCAAAATATCCTTATTATGCAAAAGCATATATTCCTATAAAACATTATGCCATGGCGAGAAACAAAGAGGATTCTCCCACTTTCGCGGTAAAGGCGACTTTCTGCACAAGCGCGAAGGTGTCGGATGATGTTGTTTATGCCATCACAAAAGCGATTTTCGATAACTTGGAAGAGTTAAAGGGACTACATCCCGCATTTGAAATGCTTAAAAAGGAAGAGATGCTTCAGGCCCTGAGCGCTCCGATTCATCCGGGCGCGCTGAAATACTACAAGGAAGTAGGATTGATAAAATAATGTAATTATTTTATGGAATACCAGAGGCAGAAATGGACCCGCAAAAAACAGATGAAATGGATGAAGGCGTTGAAACCGCGAAGAGAATCGCGGAAGAGAGCGAATTCGGTTCAAGAAAATTATCAGGCTTCAGCCGGTACCTTATCCCTGTTATAGCTGCAGCCTGGTCTCTTTTCCAGTTATCCCTGCCCGAATTTATCATGCTCGATTCGGTGCTTATAAGGTGCATCCACCTTGGATTTGCAATTCTGCTGGTCTATTTCTGCCATCCCGCATTTAAAAAACGCAAAACAAAAGGTATTTTTAATTTTCTATCCCAAAAGGCGAAGCTCCCTTTTGCAGACCTCATACTGGGTGTTGTTGCCGCAGGCTCAGCGCTTTATCTCGCCATTAATTATGATGCGTTGAACCTCAGGCAGGGCGCTCCTTCCGGAACGGACATAATTGTGGGGATTGTTTTGATTCTTCTCCTTCTTGAGGCCGCAAGAA
>JAHJQU010000480.1 GCA_018819005.1 Pseudomonadota bacterium
AGCAGCCCTCATTGCGCTGAATAAAGCCCCAGGGCTGCTGCATAGTAATTACGGATTTAAACATACTAAATTTTTTGATTCTGACCAATGGCAGAAATTAAGAAAAGAAGCTCTTCTAAAAAGTCGAAAAGAACTCGCCGCACCTATCATCGCAACCGATCATAGCCCTGAAGCAATCAAAGCAGCAAAAAAGAACGCTCAAACAGCCGGGGTTGACCATTTGATAGATTTCAAGGTTTGTGATTTTATAGATACTCCTATCCCTGATAAACCAGGAACCATAATCATAAATCCTGAATATGGGCTGCGCATGGGAGAAGAAAAATCTCTTGAAACTGTGTATTCATCAATAGGAAATTTCTTTAAAACCCAATGCCTAGGATACACTGGACATATTTTTACAGGAAATCTTAAACTTGCGAAAAAAGTAGGACTTACGGCAAAAGACAAAATCCCATTCTTTAATGGAGATATTGAATGCAGATTATTGTCCTACGAAATGTATCATGGAACCCGCAGAACAACTTTTCGTAATTTCGCATAATTCCGGGGACAAAATATTTATTCCCTATATCTTGTTTGTCTTACTTGGGTAACTTTACTAAATGCCCTATATCTTAAAAGACATATCTAAAGCTTTATAAACAGATTGCGCCTTCCTCGCTCAAGAGCCATTTCCATAGAGGCACTGTCTGCACCGCAAAACCGTTCACCCTTTCCTCTCCTTCCGTATCTTCAGTGATTATCAGAGCTTTGGAAACTTTTAACTCCCTCATAGCTTTTTGAAGACTGCGCAATTCCCGATTTCTGGTTTTCTCATCTTTCATATTCCAACAAACCTGTATCAGGCTTTTTACCGTTGTTCCCTCTTTAATAACGAAATCTACCTCACGATGATGAACATCTTTCCAGTAAAAAAGCTCCATCTGTGGATCAATGATTTGCTGCTGCTTTAATGCTAAGAAAACAATATTTTCCGCAAGCCTGCCGCTATTCTCGGAAAACCTAAATCCAAGCGCGTTACATAATCCGGTATCTATTGTGTACGCTTTACGCGGACTTTTTTCCTGCTCTTTTATTTTAAATGAAAACCGCTTAAGTAAAAATATAAGATAAACATCTTCGAAGTACCCTGAAAACCGTTCAACCGTATTGGTGTGAACTTGAAGAAATTTTCCGGCTGATGTAAATGACATAAGATTTGAGGCATTACTAAGATAGTATTTGATAAGTGTCTTCATCGCAGGGGTTTTTCTGACTCGAAACCTTTTAAGAAGATCTTTAGTTAAAAGATCGTCAAAATAATTGAGCAGCACCTCTGTTTTCTTGACCGACAAAGCTACTTCGGGAAACGACCCTTTTTCAACATATTTGTGAAGAAGTCCATCTATCTCAACTTCTTTCCCTGCGATATCAAAATCGTTTTTTATTTCTACACCATTAAATATTAAATATTCCGCGAATGATAGAGGAAAAACCGTAAGGTCAAGATGCCTCCCTGTAAGCAAAGTCCCCAGCTCCCGGCTTAGTAAATGAGCATTTGAGCCGGAAACAATGATCTTTGCTTTTTGTAATTCGTGCATCATGCGTACCCATTTTTCCCATTCCTTCACTTCCTGCACTTCGTCCAGAAAAAGGTACGGGGTATCTGTAGGCGATAAAAACCCTTTGTAAATATCATAAATTTGAGTTAGTAGCTTTGTATTAAGCGACGTGAATCGCGGATCTTCAAAATTCACAAAAAGAATATTTTCTTTTTTCACTCCTTTTTCTAAAAGCCTTCTTCCCATCTGACGCATTATATATGATTTACCAGCTCGCCTGGGGCCGGTAATCGTTATCACCTGATTAGAACCTTGTATTAAACCCTCTAATCTGTTAAGATATGAATCTCTGAGAATGCCTATATTCTGCTGACCTTCCCAATCATTCCAATCCTTCAGTATGGCTAATATCTCATTTTTATCCATTACTTACTCTCCTATTGTGTAAAATTTAGAAATCTTGTGCATTACAATATAAAATATACATCAAAATTATAGACTTGTCAATTATTTTCTTATTCAGATTGGCATTTTTCAAACAGCTTTTAAAAGTTTCTTTGAACCAGGTTTTTTGCCAAGCAAAAGTGCTTTCTTCATAATAACTTTACCTTTAATTGATAAACAGAATTATACCACGAAATCCATCTAAGCAGCACTTGAAAATTACTCTCAAAGAGTATAAACGAATAAACTTTTTTCTTATTATTTTTTTAACAGTGGCAGAATTGTCTGATTGTTTCGAGGATGTGTGGTGAGGCTTTGTGTTAAGATGGGCTTATCAGTATTTCTCTTAGCTGTTTCCCTTTGTGTGGCCCGATTATTCCGTCTGCTTCCATTCTGTCCATAAGTCTTGCTGCTCTGGTGTAGCCGAGTTGTAATCTGCGTTGTAATACTGCTGTCGATGCAGTTCTTTTTGTGAGTACTATTTCTATTGCTTTTCCGTACATGGGGTCGATCTCTGGCATAATCATCTTTTCAGGTTGCAGCCCATTTTTTTGTGTCTCTGATATTGTCTTCTTCTCGGGGGATAGCTTATTTTCTTGTATCTCTGGCTTTTCTTTATGTTTTAGTGTTTTGGCAGCCCAAATTGAGAATTTTATCATTTGGTAAATCGGATAACTTAATGCGATAATTGCGGTTGCTATTTTGTCATTATTTGCCAGAACTGCGGCGGTTAGGCAGATGATGTATGCTTGCAGGATGATTCCTTGTTTTGCGATAACTTTTTTCTGTTTCAGGTTCATTTATTTTTCTTCCTTTAGCGTGAATGTTTGTCCGTTAAATAAATATGTTTCCCATTCGTAGTCGCCTCTTGCGTAATACCATGTCGGGTCTTCTGGTTTGGCTCTTGCGATTTTTATTGTTGGTGGGTCTGTGTCTAGTTGTAGTTCTATTCCGCAGTCGGTTATGTCGTTAAATATTTCCAGGTAATCGTTGTTTTGCCATTGGAGGATTATGGCCTGTGTTGTGTGTATTCCTCCGATGCTGAGAACTATTATTTCTTGTGTGCCATCACGGTTTAGGTCTTTCAGAATCAGTTCATCTGGGTATTCGTTTGCAGCAATCGTCCGAACTGTTTTGTATCCTTCATTTGTTAAATCATGTATCTGTATGAAGTGGGCTGGAATAACGTGGTTTTGGCTTTTTTCTGTTTCCTGCATCATGGCAAAAGATGTTATGGCTTCTTCTTCTGGGTCATTATCAAAGTTTCCTTTGATTATTGTTTCATATTCTTCCCATCTTTGACTATGGATATATGTTGTTCCGTCATGCTCAATCGTGCTTGGAATGAAATTTTTTATTTCAATTGCGTTTGCCGGATTGCAATAAAAGAATATTTCCACGAATATCAGGATAAAAAGCGTTCGCATTTAACTCCCCTTTAATCTTTAGTATCTGGTTTGTTTCCGGCAGGAAGTGATGGTGTCAAAAAGGTGTCTGTCACCTTTTTGACAATAAAATCACTATAGTATACGCTGGAAATGTTCCAAATAACATATTGGCTTTGCTTCTCTAAAGGCACAACTTGATTCTCCCAATTTGCCCAAACATAATTTTCTGCCCCCCCATTTTTAAAATATCCCCCGACTCCATGATGGCCAACTGATGTCTGACTAGAAAGACTGTAACCTGATTTATTATAAAACTGAAAATTATACTTGTAAGTTCCCGTTGACTTTTTCAAAGAATAATCCCTCGCATTAAGCTCTGAAGAGTTAACAATCCCAAAATTGTTGTTATAACTGGCATTACCCTTTGACTCATTATCAAAATATATACTCCACTCATAATTCCCCTGATTAACATCAGTAAGATTAGTAAATGCCACAATAGTAAATTTATTCATAAGTCCACTTGTACTCTGATTAATCAATCTCAAATCACTATTTATCTCAGCACCATCATTGCTACACGGAGCATTCACAAGCCTAACAGAGTCATTGAACGGTCTGGTTGACCAATTATTGGCGTCTATGCCAATTTGCAGAAGATAATCCGTCCTATTAGTCATATCTGTAGGTTCCGTAAGATTAAGATTAACGCAGTAATCAAATGAGACATTCCACCAGTCATATTCATCAAAGCTCATACCTGCATAACTTATGACATTGTCAATATTCGTCTGCCCCATGTTAGGAGAATATTCTCCTGCAACTCTTATCCTGTAGCATTTACCTGACTTGAAAGTTTTTCCTATAGGATTGAGTTTTACCCATTCCTTGCTCTCGACTATACGAGTCCCTTTCTGAATAGTCTCGCAACTTTCTGCATCAAATGTGTGCTCTGCTGATCCATTCTGTTCTGGCACGATAACTTCTTTTGTGGTGCAGGTCGTTTCGTAATTTGGCACTTCTTTTTCGATAGTTTTTGGAGTCAGTATCTCATAAGATTTCAAGCTATTCTTTACTTGCATGAAATCCACCTTTAACTTATCAGAAGAATCAATCACGTAGTCCTTCGCGGTAGGATTACATACTACATATTCACTATATGCAGATGTAAGACCAACTCGTGTCTCCTCAAGTTTCAGGTAATCGCTTTTATCAAAAGCCAAGACATTTCCTGCGAGTATTATTCCGAACAAGATCAGCAATATAAATGTTTTTTTCATTTTTTCATCACCTAGATAGTTATTTGGTATTCGGCATAATCCGTAGCTGTGCCATTATGTATTGAAGCATTTGTATCGTGAGTGCCCGAAGAGGTATAGTTATAGTAGATAATGACAGATATGTTTTCCCCCAATGAAACATTGAGGTTGTATGCTGTATTAATTTGTTCAAGTCCTGTTTGAAGAGACCAGTTGACTATGGCAAGTGAAGCGTCCCAATAGTTGCTGAACGCCAAATCAAACACCATTTTGCTTCCGTTCTGGTTGAGAATAGAGAAACTGGAAATATTTATCGGCTCGACCTGAACATTTGCTGAACTCGATGCTATGGATGAATTTAGTCCTGCCGAAGCCGAAACGCTATAATGGCCATACTGCGAATAATTATTTTCTGTAATCACAGACATCACTTCACCTGCTGAGAGATTATAATCTACAACTGAGTACAATACAGTTCCATCTCCAACATCCAGACTCCAGTTAAAACCGCTATTATTAACTGGACATCCCATGATATTCGTTTCAAGCACCTTAAGGAATCTGTCCTCATAGAACGGTATCGGGGGCGAAATTGAGAAATCAGGAACTTCAGCAATATAATATACCTCTATTCCCGAAATATTAATTTTGCCAGATGCATTCGAGTAGAAAGTCAATGGAATGCTGCACATGCCTTCGCCATCAGCAGCGCAGTTATCAAGATAGTTTTGAAGTTCTCCGACAAAATCATACACCCATTCATCACCACCATAATAACCATTCTTTGACCATACTTCTGTATCTGATACAAACATCATGGGGGATTGAGAAGTGATGAGAATTGTTACGTTGTTCTCGCTCTGAACCTTATCACTAAAGTTCAGGCCATTACCAGCAGTCACCTTGCAAAACCAAGTCTCACTTGGAGTTAAATTCCAGCGCCCAAGCATCTTGTTGTCAATGTTTTGATCAACGCCGTTTTTCCACCATTCATAAGTAGAGTTTTGCTCCTCAAGATGTTCAGGATATGTATAATTGCATACTAAATCATCTCCCGCAGTAGCATTTATTGGAAGAACCTTAACTGATGTTATGTTTATGGGCAAATAGCATACTGTAGTGTTGTAAACACTTATATTTGTCCTTGTCCTGTAAACATAGTGTCCGGGGTTCTTCATCCAATTAGCAACACTTGAAAATGAACAAAATAAGTCTTTATCAAACATCGTATAGTAATCACTTCCAGTATCATTCATAAATCCCTGAACGACCATAAGCGCCATTGAGCGACCATAGCAGTTAGGCTGACAATTAATAGTGTCATTGTTTGCAAAATAATTACACGCAGTCATAGAAGGGGCACAATAAGCATTTGTTGTAACTGCAACTTCCTCCCTGTATCCTGGACCAGTTGAAGACATCGAAGAATTGTATATCTGATGAGCCCTCATCATCTGCAATCTTTTATTGCCATAAAGAGTATTTGTAGGACTAGTCAGGTCCCCAAGATACCTGACATAATTCCCGATGCTGTTTGTCATGTTCTTATACCACGGAACAGAGCTACCATCATATAAAACCCCTATTGCTGCTGCATCACACCCCGGCTCCCAAGAAGGGCTTGGCTGGATTTTTATGTTGTCTGCGCTAAGCACAGGGCCATCGTAAGTAAATCTATAGCAGTAATCAGTCGAAGCAGGAGTATACCCAGATGTTGAATCATACACGAAATCGTCATTGTCCTGCCAGGTAATGCTTGTATCGCTATAGACCTGTTCCCACCCAGAAGTATCACAAACATAAATGTAACACTCCCTCACACACATTCCTCCTTCGCAATATGTGCCGTTATCAGAGTAGCCATCAGGACACATAGGAGGAGTGCAGTTGACGCTTCCATGCACCTGCACAGCTAACAAAAGAAGGGCAGGCAGCAATAGCCATATCAGTTTTTTCATGAGGCTGCACCCCTTACGTTTACCTTAGAATAGATAACCTGAGCTTCTTTTGGAATCTTAATGTAGATAGTACTGTTTTCTGATGAGCTAAACGAAAGACTCTTAGATGATGAACCGTCAGAAAAATTATTCTGCACACGGGTATCTTCATCAAAAACAATGACGTCAACGTATCTGTAGCTTGAAAGGTTTCCGTCAGTAGCTTCTATCACTACAGAATAATTTGCTGTAGAGTTCTCATCAGTCTGCCAAAGCCCGCTATCATTGAATGGATAACCATAATAATAGCTAAGATTGTCTCCATCAGGATCAGTTGCAGCGATTTCTCCTGAAGCATTTACATTTACAAGCTGCCCTGCTATAGCGGTGATGTTGGAAACTGAGGAAATGGATGGCTGGTCATTAAAGTCAGAGATCACGGATAAAAAAGCTATGGGGCTTCCCGCTCTCTTTAACGCAATTTCTGCCTTCCCATCATTATCCAAATCCCCAATAGCCGGAGCGCTACCAACTTCTCCTGGAAGTAAAAACTCAAAGTCAAGTTTATTGTTATAAACATCCAACACAAATAGGCGTGGAGTACTGGTTTCAGGAAAAATGATTTCGTAAACACCGTCTCCATCAATATCAGCAATGTCAGGACTGACAACGGCTGCTTTGATAAGTCTCCCATAATTGAAATTGTTGCAGGCACTAACAGCGTTTCCATTGCTCTCATAACAGAGAATCTTTCCATAATCAGACATCTCACTATTTCGCACAGAAAGAACGATCTCTGCATCGCCATCCTTATCAATATCACCAACAGCAGGAGTAACACTTGCGTCATAGCTTCCAAGACTTACGGGGAAACCCGATTCGGTATTCCACGTCTCTGAATCCCTAACATAAAGCCTGTTATAACAAGTTTTTCCAGCTTCGCACCCATAAGTTGTAGTAGTGTAAATAAGCTCATACTTATTATCCCTGTCAATATCATAAAGAACAACAGCGCCTCGCATCTTGCCATCAGAATTATTATGCTTTAGATTCAGAGTGCTTCCATCGTAATCATAGACCTGGAAACCATAATAAGTAGGAACAACTATCTCCAGGTAATCATCACCATCAAGATTAGCAAGAGAAACAGCAGCTTCAGCACCGCCATTACCCACATTAATACTAGCCTCTTCGTCATAACTACCGTCATCATTTAGTATAAATAAATGTCCTGGCCAATCATACTTGCCATAATACTCAGCAAAAACTATTTCATTGGTCCCGTCCAAATCTATATCCTCAATTGCGGTAAAACGCACATCGCCTGCTGCACTGCCATTCAATGCTTCGCTAAACCTGGAAGTAAGAGGAAAAGTCCACCTTAGAGACGGAGGAGAAGCCTCATAAGCCTTAACCCCACTGCTTTCTCCCAAACCAAAGACCATCTCGTTTTCATCATCGCCATCAATATCTCCGATGCTAACAGGCCCCATAACAACAGCATCAAGCTTTATTGGGTATCCACTTTTTTTGGTCGCCCACCACGAGTTCTGTTCAACAGCATATATCTCAGAATCAAGCTCAACCTGATCAGACACCACAACAATAGTCTCCATATTGCCATCATCGTCCACATCGCCAATACTGTTCCTTGAATAAAGGTCTTCGGCAGAACTCCCCTTCAACACAATATTCTTCTTCAGCCAAGTTCTATCATTATTCTTTTTCAAGTCACCCTTCAACAAAGAAAAGCCGGTACGCTGATTGTCGTGATGAAATGTAGGCCACGAATAAGAATGAACAGTATCCCAAAACAACCTATAAAGACCTGCCGTTGCACGCATAGCATGAGGAATTACAGCATTAGCAACAACCTCAACGTTGTCCATACTCAAGTCTTCATCATGAGAAATGAAATCGCTACAAGAAGTATATTTATCTCCCCAGAGATTAGTTGAACCTGAACCACTGCAACTCCAATTATGTGGGCTATTATCTAACTCTCTGTAAAAATAATTTGCGTCATCATCCTTACTAGCCCAGTATTGCGTTTTTTGTGCTGTATACCAAAACAATCGAAATAAATGGTTTGCTGTATCAGGCTCTATATCTGACCAATCAAATCCATCTATCAGATTTTCGTAATAATAGGGTTCAAAATTCTCACCTTGCCAATTGTAAGTATTATTCATTACAGAATAATTATTTGCAGTGTATCTCTCCAAATAAGAGATGATTGGGTGGGGATCTAAATGAACATGAGGCACAGAAGTAGCATCCTCTAGCAGATGAGCTACTCTCCCTAACCAATAATAAGAATCTTCAATATTCCCATCAATATATGAAGAAATAACTCTTGTCCTCCATAGGTGTTCTGCTTTCTCCCAAGAGCTATCATCCCACCCCAAACCATTATCATATTCTCCATCTTCTGGATCATCAGGCTGCCAGAAATGCAGCAAGAATCTATCATAATAGTCCTCTTCTTCAGATCCCTGAATAATCGTAATGTCCGATTCTCTAAGCTCATTTCCAATGTTTTGTTTAATTTCATAAGGAATTGTATCCCAGACTACATGTGACTCATTAGTTATATGCTGATGGACTGGAGGGTCCTTACTATAAGCAAAAATTGAAGGACTACATATCACAAATATAAAAATTATGCATGAAATTGTGATTAGTCTGAGTGTCATTTTTCTACTTTACCCGCATTTTCAGAAGGTTTATATATAATCAGAGTAATAATAAAAAACATGAAGCAAGAGATCAAACAAAGATGGATTGGTTTAAGGTATTGGCAAAGACTGGGATTGAAATTTTCATTATTAGGAATTATTGTAACTGGAGTTTTTTGGAAGGCCAGACCGGAATCCCTTCTCTCGTGGATTCTATCATTAATAACCCGTCCAGCATTACGTCTAGCAGAATTCTTGGGCGACTTAGGAATGTATAATTTTAT